>NZ_AEWE02000067.1:0-75954 GCF_000190455.2 Pseudomonas sp. TJI-51 | reverse complement strand
GGCTACCCTTGCCAGGAACCATAGAATCTCCCACAGGGTTGCACAGGTTCCAAACCTTGCGCAGTACCTGTGGGAGCTGGCTTGCCTGCGACAGGGCCAGTACAGGCGACACAAAAGAAAACGCCCCGAACCAGTCGGGGCGTTTTTGATTACTGCCAGGGCGCGTTACTTGCCTTCCCAGCGCTTGAGCACCAGGGTGGCGTTGGTGCCGCCGAAGCCGAAGCTGTTGCTCATGACCGTGTCGATCTTGGCGTTTTCTTCGGTTTTGCGCAGGATCGGCAGGTCGGCCACTTCCGCGTCCAGCTCGTCGATGTTGGCAGAGCCGGCGATGAAGTTGTTTTCCATCATCAGCAGGCAGTAGATCGCCTCGTGCACGCCCGCGGCGCCCAGCGAGTGGCCCGACAGGCTCTTGGTCGAGCTGATCTTCGGCGCCTTGTCCTTGAATACCTCGCGAACGCCTTTCATCTCGGCAACGTCACCGACCGGGGTCGAGGTGCCGTGGGTGTTCAGGTAATCGATCGGGGTGTCGACGGTGGACAGCGCCTGCTGCATGCAGCGGATAGCGCCTTCGCCACTCGGGGCAACCATGTCGTAACCGTCGGAGGTCGCACCGTAACCAACGATTTCGGCGTAGATCTTGGCGCCACGGGCCAGGGCGTGTTCCAGCTCCTCGACCACCACCATGCCGCCGCCGCCAGCGATGACGAAGCCATCACGGTCTGCGTCGTAGGCGCGCGAGGCCAGTTCCGGGGTTTCGTTGCGCTTGGTCGACAGGGCGCCCATGGCATCGAACAGGAACGACTGGCTCCAGTGCTCTTCTTCACCGCCGCCGGCAAAGACGATGTCCTGCTTGCCCCACTGGATCTGCTCCAGTGCGGTACCGATGCAGTGAGCCGAAGTGGCGCAGGCCGACGAGATCGAGTAGTTGATGCCCTTGATCTTGAACGGCGTAGCCAGGCACGCCGAAACGGTGCTGCCCATGGTGCGCGTGACGCGGTAAGGGCCGACACGCTTGACGCCTTTCTCGCGCAGGGTGTCCAGCGCTTCCATCTGGTTCAGGGTCGAGGCGCCGCCGGAGCCAGCCACCAGGCCGGTACGCGGGTTGGACACCTGCTCTTCGGTCAGGCCGGAATCCTTGATCGCGTCCTGCATGGCCAGGTAGGCGTAGGCAGCCGCGTGGCCCACGAAGCGGTAGACCTTGCGGTCGATCAATTCTTCGAGGTTGAGGTCGATGGACCCGGAAACCTGGCTACGCAGCCCCATTTCCTTGTATTCCGGGTTGTAACGGATACCCGGACGGCTGTTGCGCAGGTTTTCGGTGACGGTAGCTTTGTCATTGCCCAGGCACGAAACGATGCCCAGACCAGTGATAACGACGCGGCGCATGCGAATAACCCTTAGAAATTGTCAGTGGAGGTGAACACGCCGACCCGCAGGCCTTCGGCGGTGTAGATCTCGCGGCCGTCAACGCTGACCGAGCCATCGGCGATGGCCATGTTCAGCTTGCCCTTCAGGACGCGTTTGATGTGGATGTTGTAGGTGACTTTCTTGGCGGTAGGCAAAACCTGGCCGAAGAACTTCACTTCGCCCGAACCCAGGGCGCGGCCGCGGCCTGGCAGGCCCTGCCAGCCGAGGAAGAAACCGACCAGCTGCCACATGGCGTCGAGGCCCAGGCAGCCCGGCATGACCGGGTCGCCTTCGAAATGGCAGGCGAAGAACCACAGGTCCGGGGTGATATCCAGCTCGGCGACCAACTCACCTTTGCCGTACTTGCCGCCTTCTTCGCTGATGTGGGTGATGCGATCGACCATCAGCATGTTCGGCGCGGGCAGTTGCGCATTACCTGGGCCGAACAGCTCACCGCGACTGCAGCGCAGCAGGTCTTCCCGAGTAAAGGCGTGTTGTTTGGTCATGCGAGCTCCTCAATAACCCCCTGTGGCAGGGGATGAATCTTCCCGACCGACCCGAATAACCAACGGCTTCGGGGCGGTAGCCTACAGGTAGACTATTGCGTTGTGGTGAAAGTCACAGCGCACCTGGTGAAAGAAGTACAGGTGTGCACTGAAACGTCTATTTTCAGGGCCGATGAAGGTCCTGTCCAGTGTTTAAGACTGCCGCACTTTAGCATTTATCGCCAGTCGCGGTTGTCTGGCCGGGTAACCAGCGTTGCAGCACGCGCTGCAGTTCGCTGCGGCGCAAGGGTTTGCTCAGGTAGTCATCCATGCCGGCGGTCATGCATCGCTCGCGGTCGCCGTCGAGCGCGTTGGCGGTCAGGGCGATGATCGGCAGCCCTGTGCCGTTGTCCAGTTGGCGAATGCGGCGGGTGGCTTCATAGCCGTCCATGTGCGGCAACCGGCAGTCCATCAGCACCGCGGCAAAGCGCTGGCGGCCCACCAGGTCGACCGCCTCGAGGCCGTCTGCAGCGGTGCACACCGCCAGCCCCAGGCTGCGCAGCATGGCTTCTATGACACTCTGGTTGACCGGATTATCCTCGACCAACAGCACCTTTTTCTGCTCCGCAGCGGCCGCTGGCGGGTCGAGTGGGTGCGGCAGTGGCGCTGGCGCCTGGCTGGCCAAGGCCAACGGCATCTCCAGGGTGAACGTTGAACCCTGGCCCACATGGCTCTCACCGCGCAGCTTGCCACCCATGCGCTCGGCCAGGGTGCGGGCGATCGACAACCCCAGCCCGGTGCCGCCATAGCGGCGGGAAATCGAGCTGTCCGCTTGCTGGAACGCGACGAACATCATTTCCAGGCGGTCGCTGTCGATACCGATGCCGGTATCACGCACGCTGCAGGTCAGCCAGATCAACTGCCGATCGACCACTTGCCAGCGGGCCTCGACCTGCACCTGGCCGCGTTCGGTGAACTTCAGCGCGTTGCCCACCAGGTTCAGCAGGATCTGGCGGATGCGCGTAGGGTCGCCGTTCACCTGCAACTGGTCGATGTCGGCCGGCAGTTGCAGGTGCAGCCCAAGGCCGCGTTGCTGGGCGCTGTGCTGGAAGGACTGGACGCTGCTGGTGATCAGCTCGCCGAGGTTGAAGTCGATGTGTTCCAGTTGCAGCGCGGCGCGTTCGATGCGCGAGAAGTCCAGAATATCGTTGATGACTTTCAGCAGGTGCCCGGTGGACTCGCTGGCCACGGCGGTGTAATCGGCCTGTTCGTTGCTGAGCGGGGTGGTTTCCAGCAACTGCAGCATGCCCATCACGCCGTTCATCGGAGTGCGCAGCTCGTGGCTCATCATCGCCAGGAAATCGGACTTGGCACGGTTGGCCTGTTCAGCCTCTTCGCGGGCCTGGATCAGCTCGGCAATGGTTTGTTGCTGTTCAGCGCTGGCCTGCTCCAGGGCGCTGGCCAGGTTGTTGATGTGGCGCGCCAGGTGGCCCAGCTCGCTGTCGTCTACCACAGGCAAGGGGGTGTTGTACTTGCCTTGCTGGATGGCCTTGACCGCGTGGCCCATGTCGCTGATCGGCTTGGCCAGGCTCAGGGCCAGGCGGCGAGCCAGCAAGAAGGTGAACAGCAGGGCGAACAGCGCGAGGATGCCCGCCTTGATCACGATTTCCTGCTGGCGCTGGCTGAACGCGTCATCGGACATGCCGACGATCACCCGGCCCAGGTAGTCGTCCCCGATGGCCGGGGTGTTGGCTTTGCCCTGTTGCAGAAAATCGTTGTCCAGGCGTATCTGCTGCAGGCGGATGGGCGCCTGGAACACTTCGACCTGCTGCGCGCGGTTGGCGCTTTCGTCGGACTGCTCCACGTAGACCAGGATGTGGTTGCGGCTGTCCTGTACCTCCAGGAAGCGGACGTGCGGGATGCTGAGGGTGGCCCGCATGAGCCCCTCGAGCACTTCGTTGTTACCGGAAATCACCCCGTACTCCGACGCGGGTGCCAGCTGGTTGGCGATCAATTGCCCGGTGTGGTTGAGTTCCTGGCGCAGGTCCTGGATACGAACGAAGGTAAAGAAGCTGATCAGCAGCAAGGTCAGCAGCAGCGCGGGGCCAAGGCTGATGATCTGGGTGCGGGTGTGAATGTCCCAACTCAGGCGTTTGCTGCTCATGGGGTGGGTTCTCCTTCGGCCAGTACCTGGGCGGCGGCGTTCGGATCGATCGGTTCAAGGCCCAGGGCCCGGGCCACTTGCTGGTTGCCGCTGACGCTGTAGCGCTTGGGGTAGAGGCTGCGCGGCCAGCGCGCCGGGGGCTGGTCGAGCAATTGGTCGAGTTCCGCCAGCCAGTCGTCCTGGTCGCTGTAGGTGCTGGCCAGTGCGCCGGCGCGGACAAAACCGGCGTTGGGGCCGATCAGCGCCATCTGCCGGCCATAGCTGCTCAGCAGCAGGTTCTTCGCCGTCTTGGAGTTGTACAGGTCAGGGTCGTCCAGCCCCAGCAGGACATCGCTGTTGCCCAGCAGGTGCTGCAATGGCCGGTTGTCGCGTGGGTCGGACCAGTCCTGGGCTACGATTTCCAGGCCCAGCGGCCGTGCCGCATGGCGCAGTTCCTCGAGCAGAAACCCGCTGTGCTGGCCGTACAGCACGCCGATACGCCGTGCCTGGGGCAGCAAGTAACGCGCCAGGCGCAACTGACGGGCCGGTGGCGCGTCATTCCACAGGAAGGTGAGAAACGCCGGGCGCGACTTTCCCAGGCGCTGCTCAGCCTGAACGCGGCTGACGCGCATGACCAGGGCCGGTGGCCCGGCGGTTTCGCTCAGGCGCCAATCGAGGGCAGGGTTGTCGAGCAGGATCAGGCGCTGGTCGGCCTTGAGTTTGCCTGGTGATGGCAAGTCGGCGGTGGTCTGGAAGTGCACATGGTCGTGCGGCCTGCGGTTTTCCAGCGCCGCCACGAAGCTGCGGATGCCGGGCTGGTCCTCGGCGCCGATCAGCAGGATCTCGCTGGCCGACAATGGGCCCAGCGGCCACAGGCACAGTACCAGCAGGCGCAACAGCAGGCTCATCAGAACTCCAGCTCCGCGCTGACGCTCAGGCGGTGGCGGCTGTCGTAGCGGTTCTGGGCTGCCGTGGTCGGTTCATCGTCCAGGCGCTGTTGCCACAACGCCGCCAGCTCCAGGTTGCTGCCATATACCCGGAAACGCTTGGCCAGGCGCAGGTCCAAGCGCTCGTAGCGGTACGCGTTGAGGGCATCGTCGCCGTAGTAGAACAGCGCGCTCGACCAGCCGGCACCCCAGTCGCGCATCCACCCGGCCGAGCCGCTGTTGCGGGCGCTGAGGCGGCGATCGTCGGGGTTGCTGGCCCAGGCATCGACATAGGCGTAGGTCAGGCGCAGACGGTCGCGCAGGGTAGGGCGCCAGTCCAGTTGTGCCTCGCTGCCGCTGAAGCGGGCCTTGTTGGCGTTGCTGGCGATGTACTGGTTGTTGCGCAGCGGCTCGCTGATCATGCCGGTGATCTCGTCGTAGAACAGCTTCACGTCCATGCTCAGGTCGATGTCGCTGAAATAGCCGTTGTAGCCCAGTTCGCGCGAGCGCATGCGCTCTTGCTCGAGGTCGCCGGGGCCGCGGGTCTTGACGAAGTATTCGCCGTTTTGCAGGCCGAATGCATTGGGCGTGAGGTTCTTGACCGTGTAGCTCCAGTTGACGTTGTTCTCGAACATGTCGGGCGAGCGCACGGCCTCGGAATACACCGCACGCAGGCCATGGCGCGGGGTGATCAGGTAGTTGACCGCCACACGCGGGGTCAGCGAGTCGCCGGACAGCTGCGAGTCCTCGAACATGGCGCCGCCCTGCAGGATCCAGTGCTCGTCGGCGCGCCATTCCAGTTGCCCGAACAGGCGCCAGGTCTGGTCGTCGACGCTGCCGTTGAAGTAGGTCTGCGAATCGGCCCGGTCATAGCGGTAGTTCATACCGCTGAGCAGGCGCAGGCTGTCGGTCAGGCTCAGGGTGTCCTGGATTTCCAGGTCGTAGCGGGTTTCGCGGGTACTCTGGTCAACATCGCCGCATACCTGTTGCTTGCCGCCGTTCTGCCATTGCTCCTGCACTTTTTGCAAAAGCCCTTGCAGGGCCGGGTCGTTCGTGGCCAGGGGGGCACCTGTGGCAATGCCGCGCGCCACGCTTTCAGCGAAGTCCGGGTTCAGTTGCCAGAGCTGGGTCAGCTCGGGGCTGAATGACTGCACCGCATCACAGGCACGCCACACTTGCTGGCGGTCAAAATGTTGCGCCGAGCCCTGAACATAAAGGCTGTGTTCAGCGCTGAATTCCTTGGTCCAGCGCAGCGAACCGGCGTAGTCCTTGGCGTTGACGTCGGCGTTGTTGCCGGCTTCGTACTGCTGGAAAACCGGCTGGTAGGTGTAGGGCCGTTGATTGCTGCCTTCTTTGGCCGCAAGTTGCCATTCCAGGGTCTGGTCGATGGCCAGGGTCTGACTGGCGCTGAGGTTGAAGCGGTTCAAGCGGCGGCTGTCGCGGTAGTCCTGGCCGAACTGGTTCTCGTCGAAGCCGTCGTCGCGCTGGCCCGATACCGACAGGCGCATGTCGCCGCCATCCCAGCCGAAGCCGTGGCTGAGGTAATAGTCGTTGATGCCATCCTGGCCGCGGGTCAGTTTCATCCGCGTGCCATGGCTGTCGGCCGGGTTGCGGGTCAGGATGTTGACCACGGCCATCAGCGCGTTGGCGCCATAGCTGACCGTGTTCGGGCCACGGAACACCTCGATACGCTCGATATCCTCCATGGCCAGGGGAATGTCGCTCCAGTCCACCGTGGCCAGGCCGGCACGGTACACCGAGCGGCCATCGATCAGCACCTGCATGCGCCGCGCGTCGTTGGCGTTGCTGCCATGGTAGTTGACCGTGGGCTGGTTGCCGGCGCCGTAGCCGATCATCATGCCCGGTACCAGGCGCAGCAGCTCGGGGATGTCACGGGCACCGCTGGCGCGGATCAGTTCGCTGTCGATGACGGTCATGCTGCCCGGCACCGCTGCCGGCGACTGTTTCAGGCGCGTGGCGGTCAGAACCTGGGGCAGGTCGGTGTTGTCGATGAACAGATCCTCGGCCATGGCCGGGCTACCGAGCAGGGCGGTCAATATGAGCAGACGCGGGAAAGGGGGCGTGCCAGGGAACACAGAGCAGCCTTGTCTCAGGATGGAAACAGGCATGGTAACCGACCTTGGCGCAATTGCCAGTGACCCGCCTCAAGCTTCTGGCTGCCAGCACACCGTGCCAGGCTTTTCTCGCTGCCGGTAGCTCGAAGCTTGCAGCTTGGCTTTATAATGCGCCGGTCGCCACTTAATTTATGGCTTTAACGGATTGAATATGACTGAACAGCAACCTGTTGCAGTTCTGGGCGGCGGCAGCTTCGGCACCGCCGTGGCGAACCTGCTGGCGGAAAACGGTGTGCCGGTGCGCCAATGGATGCGCGACCCGGCCCAGGCCGAGGCCATGCGTGTCAATCGTGAAAACCCGCGCTACCTCAAGGGCATTCGCCTGCACGACGGGGTGGAACCGGTCAATGACCTGCTGGCCACCTTGCAAGCCAGCGAGCTGGTGTTCGTGGCCCTGCCATCCAGCGCATTGCGCAGCGTGCTGGCGCCGCATGCCGAGCTGTTGCGCGGCAAGGGCCTGGTCAGCCTGACCAAGGGCATCGAGGCGCAGAGCTTCAAGCTGATGAGCCAGATCCTCGAAGAGATCGCCCCCCAGGCACGCATCGGCGTGTTGTCCGGGCCCAACCTGGCCCGCGAAATTGCCGAGCACGCGTTGACTGCCACGGTAGTGGCCAGCGAACACGAAGCGCTGTGCCAGCAGGTGCAAACGGTGTTGCACGGGCGTACCTTCCGCGTTTACGCCAGTGCCGACCGATTTGGCGTGGAGCTGGGCGGGGCGCTGAAGAACGTTTATGCGATCATCGCCGGCATGGCCGTGGCCTTGGGCATGGGCGAAAACACCAAGAGCATGCTGATTACCCGTGCCCTGGCCGAAATGACCCGCTTTGCCGTCAGCCTGGGCGCCAACCCCATGACCTTCCTGGGCCTGGCCGGGGTCGGTGACCTGATCGTCACCTGTTCGTCCCCCAAAAGCCGCAACTACCAGGTGGGTTTCGCACTGGGGCAGGGCCAGAGCCTGGAGGAGGCCGTTACCCGCCTGGGCGAAGTGGCCGAAGGCGTCAACACGCTCAAGGTGCTCAAGGCCAAGGCCCAGGAGGTGCAGGTGTACATGCCGCTGGTGGCGGGCCTGCATGCCATTCTGTTCGAGGGCCGCACGCTGAACCAGGTCATCGAGCACCTGATGCGTGCCGAGCCCAAGACCGACGTCGATTTCATTTCCATCAGCGGCTTCAACTGAGCCGAACAGAGCAAGGAGCGGTACATGAACGATACCCCGGAGCGCGCCCAGCGCGAGTCGATCATCCTGCGGGTGCTGTGGATGCTGGTGTTCCTGGTGGTTTGGCAACTGGCTGAATTGCTGTTGGGCGGCCTGGTGCTGGTGCAACTGGTCTACCGCCTGGTGTATGGCGCACCCAGCGCCAGCCTGATGAATTTCGGCGACAGCCTGAGCCAGTACCTGGCGCAGATCGGCCGTTTCGGCACCTTACATACCGACCAGAAACCCTGGCCGTTCGCCGATTGGCCAGCAGCGCGTGCGCCGGAAGGCGAGGCGCCGCACGCCGTAGCCCCGGCCCCGCACCCTGTGCGTGACGAGGAGCCCAAGCTGTGAAACTGTGGGTACTGCGCCACGGTGAGGCCGAACTGCGGGCCAACAGCGATGCCGAACGGCGCCTGACTGCGCATGGTCGCGAGCAGGTGGTGCGCAGCGCTGCCCACCTGCTGGGGCAGCCATTGCAGGCGATCATCGCCAGCCCTTATGTGCGGGCCCAGCAGACTGCGGCGCTGGTGCACGAGACCCTGGGGTTTGCCGAGCCACTGCGCACCGTGCCTTGGCTCACACCAGAGGCCGATGTGCAGCAGGTCATCGGCGAAATCGAGCGGCTGGGGCTGGAGCATGTGCTGCTGGTCAGCCATCAGCCGCTGGTGGGCAACCTGGTCGGGCTGTTGCAACATGGCCACCTGCAACAGCCAGCGGCCATGAGCACGGCCAGCCTGGCCGAGCTGGAAGGGGAGTGGCCCCTGGCCGGGCTGATGACCCTGAAGGCGCTCAACGCCCCTGCCTGAGCTTGCGGGGGCCTGGGGCCCCAATACACCGAGATGGCAACTGACATTTTTGCCAGTTGTCCCTCGCGTCGACTGCTTGATAGCGTTGCCCGAAAACCAGCAGTCAGGGAGCGATGCATGAGCGGTGCGATGTGGGAGCTGCTGTGCTCCCTGGACCTGCAACCCACCATAGACCAGGTTGACCAAGGCGTTTCGCTGGACTTCGCCCAGTACAGCCTGCTGCGCGAGGCTGCCGACGCCAAATTCTACCAGCTGATGCGCAAGGTCGAGGGTTATGGGGTGCCGGGGCCGATCGCCCGGCAACAGAGCGAGCACGACCTGCAGACCCTGCAGGATGCCTGCCTGCGGGTATCCCATCTGCTGCAGTCCAGCTGCCTGGCCCTGCGCCGGCTGCAGCTGGATCACCAGGACCAGCGCCTGGCCCGTGAGGCGCTGCAGAGCCAACTGGCCTACATGCAGGCCTGCCTTCGCCGTTCACTGGAGAGTTTCGACCACGCTTCATGGCCTGATAGCCGCCGCCGATGACCTTTCCGGGCATTGCCGAACCGGCTCGCCATGCCGACAATGGGCCATCATTCCCGTCCGGATCAGGCGCCATGTCGCAGCAGATCTTTTTCGCCCATGCCAACGGTTTTCCCTCGGCCACCTACGGCAAGCTGTTCGCCGCGTTGGCGCCGGACTATCAGGTCCAACACCTGGCTCAGCACGGCCATGACCCGCGCTTTCCGGTGGATGACAATTGGCAGAGCCTGGTCGATGAATTGCTGCACCACCTGGCGCAGCAGGAGCAGCCGGTGTGGGGCGTAGGCCATTCGCTGGGTGGGGTTTTGCACCTGCACGCGGCGTTGCGCTGCCCCGAGTACTACCGTGGGGTGGTCATGCTCGACTCTCCGGTGCTGACCCGTGCAGACCAATGGTTGCTGCGCACCGCCAAGCGCTTCGGCTTCATCGACCGCATCACCCCGGCCGGGCGCACCTTGGGGCGCCGTCAGCTTTTCACGGACCGCGACAGTGCCCGTGAGTACTTCGCCGGCAAGTCCCTGTTTCGCCAGTTCGACCCCGACTGCCTGGACGCTTACTTAGAGCATGGCCTGCAGGCGATGGAGCAGGGCCTGCAACTGCGCTTCGACCCGGCCACCGAGATCAGCATCTACCGCAGTATCCCGCATACCAGCCCCGCCCCGGCGCGACAATTGCAGGTGCCGCTGGCCATGGTGCGCGGTGACCGCAGCAAGGTCATCCGGCGCCACCATGCCCTGGCGGTGCGTGGCATGCCGCAAGGGGAGTATCACAGTGTGCCAGGGGGGCATATGTTCCCGTTGGAGCGGCCTGCCGATACCGCCAGCCTGCTCAAGGGCCTGTTCGACCGCTGGGGCCAGGCATGAGCGCGCAGGTCGAGGAAGTTCGCCTGAGTTTGGGCCACATCGAACTGGCCGCACACCTGTTCGGGCCTGTGGACGGTCTGCCGGTGATCGCCCTGCATGGCTGGCTGGACAACGCCAACAGCTTCGCCCGCCTGGCGCCGCTGTTGCGCGGCTTGCGCATCGTTGCCCTGGATCTGGCTGGGCATGGCTATTCGGAGCACCGCCCGCCAGGGGCCAGCTATGCCCTGGCCGACTACGCCCACGATGTACTGCGGGTTGCCGAGCAACTGGGCTGGCAGCGTTTCGCCCTGCTGGGCCATTCGCTCGGCGCCATCATTGCGGTGCAAGTGGCCGGTGCGTTGCCGGAGCGCGTCAGCCACCTGGCCTTGATCGACGGCGTTATCCCACCCACCGGCGCCGAGCAGGATGCCGGTGAGCGCCTGGGCATGGCGTTGCTGGCGCAGCTGCGCCTGGATGGCAAGCGCAAATCGGTGTACACCACCCTCGAGCAAGGTGTGCAGGCGCGCATGAAGGGCATGGTCGCGGTAAGCCGGGAAGCGGCCGAACTGCTGGCGCAGCGCGGGCTGATGCCGGTGCCCGGGGGCTACAGCTGGCGCAGCGACAGCCGCCTGACCCTGCCTTCGCCGTTGCGCCTGAGCGACGCCCAGGCCATGGCCTACGTGCGCCGGGTGAATTGCCCGGCGCAACTGGTGATTGCCGCCGACGGGATGCTGGTGCGCCATACCGCATTGCTGGAGCAGCTACCCTTTGAGCAAATGACACTGCCGGGTGGCCACCACCTGCACTTGAACGATGAGCAGGGCGCGGCCCTTGTCGCAGACTGTTTCAATCGCTTCTTTGGCTTTGCTTGACTTGCACCGGACAAGTGTCGAGGCTTGGCGGGTTGAAAGGGAGACAACCATGCAATTGCCAGACAACCTGGAGCTTCACCTCGGCGCACGGCGCCGCCTGGGTCGCCGATGAGCGCGCCCCTGTCCATCCGCACCGTTGCAGCTGCCTGCCTGGCATTGGCCAGCCCGCTGCTGTGGGCTGGCAGCCTGCCGGTGCCTGCAGACGCCAACGTGGTCGACCAGCGCCCGGCCGTGGAGCAGGAGCGCGTCTACCCGCTGGGCCCATTGCGCAAGATCAGCGGCCGCCTGCGGGTTGACGACAAGGTCGAAAGCCGTGGCCAGGTCAGCTCGGTCACCTACGAGCTGCCGGTCGAACGCACCGCCCGCGAAGCCTTCACCAGCGCCCGCGAGGCGCTGCAGCGCGACGGTGGTTACCCGCTGTTCTGGTGCCAGGGCCGCGATTGCGGCGAGGCCAGCCTGTGGGCCAACGAGGTGTTTGCCAATGCCCGCCTCAACGGGGGGGACGAACAACAGGCGTTCATTCTGCTGCGCCGTTCGGCAGAACAGGCCGACACTCTGGTTGCGTTGTACAGCGTTACCCGCGGCAACCGCCGCGCCTATTTGCATGTGGAAGAGTTCGTCGCCGACAGCCCGTTGGGCGACTTGCTGCCCACGGCGGCCACGGTGCTGCGTGAAATGCGCGATACCGGCAAGCTCGACTACCCGGACCTGGCGGCACCCCAGCCTGCCTGGGCCAACCTGCTGGCACGCAGCCTGAACCTCGACAGTACCCTGCGTGCCAGCCTCAGCGGCGTTCAGGCCGAAGCCTGGCGCGAGGCGCTGATCAAGGCCGGGGTGCGCAACGGTCGCCTTGAAGTGGGCACTGCGCCTACCACTGGCTTGCACCTTGAACTGATTCGTTGAGCGGGTGCTGCGATGGTCAACAATGATCGCCTGCTGGTCCAGATTCTGTTGCTGGCGTTGCTGGGGGCCGGCCTTTGGGTGATGGCACCGTTCATATCGGCATTGCTGTGGGGCGCTATCCTGGCCTTTGCCAGCTGGCCGTTGATGCGCCTGCTCACACGGGTACTGGGGGGGCGCGAGACCCTGGCGGCCAGCCTGCTGACCATGGCCTGGATCCTGATCGTGGCGCTACCGCTGGTGTGGCTGGGTTTCAACCTGGCCGACCACATCCGTGATGCCACCGCGTTCGTCCGTGACGTGCAGGTCGACGGCCTGCCAGATGCCCCGGCCTGGCTGGGGGGCCTGCCGTTCGTGGGCGAGCGCCTGGTCAGCTGGTGGCAGTCGCTGGACCAGCAGGGGGCAGCCTTGCTGGCCTCGGTCAAACCGCACCTGGGGCAGGTTGGCAACTGGTTGCTGGCGCGCAGCGCGCAAATCGGCAGCGGCGTGCTGGAACTCACACTCAGCCTGGTGTTCGTGTTCTTTTTCTACCGTGACGGGCCGCGTTTGTCGGCGTTCGTGCTGCGCCTGCTGCACCGCTTGATGGGCGACCGTGCCGCGTACTACCTGGAGCTGGTGGCCGCCACCGTGCAGCGGGTGGTCAACGGGGTGATTGGTACCGCCGCGGCGCAAGCGCTGTTGGCGTTGATCGGTTTTCTGATCGCCGGCGTGCCGGGGGCCATTGTGCTCGGCCTGGTGACCTTCATGCTCAGCCTGATTCCCATGGGGCCGCCACTGGCCTGGATCCCGGCCACCGCCTGGCTGGTGTGGAAGGGCGAGTACGGCATGGCGGTGTTCCTCGGTATCTGGGGCACGTTCGTCATCAGTGGCGTGGACAACGTGCTCAAGCCCTACCTGATCAGCCGGGGCGGCAACCTGCCGCTGGTGATCGTATTGCTGGGCGTGTTCGGCGGCCTGCTGGCGTTCGGCTTCATTGGCCTGTTCATCGGGCCTACCTTGCTGGCGGTCGGCTACAGCCTGTTGCTGGACTGGAGCCGTAACGCCGTAGAGCAACCGCCCCAGCACTAGCCTGTACGGGCCCGCTTCGCGCAGGCGTGCGCGAAGCGGGCCGCGCCGCGGCCTCGACACCCTGATCTTTACGCATTCTTTATACCCCTCGCTGCCCCTCCATCTCGTTCCTTTACACCCCTTCCTCGGACAATTCCCCAAAGCGGCCCAAGCCGCATCTCGGGGAGAACCACACATGAACATGCTCGACGGGCTGTCACTGCTACTGGCAGTGGCCTTGGCGTTTTATCTGCTGGTGGCGCTTTTGCGCGCCGATCGCGGCTAAGGAGCGGCCATGCACAGTTACGACTACGCCTTGCTCCTGGCATTCTTCGCCCTGGTGCTACTGCCGGCACCCTGGCTAGGGCGTTTCTATTTCAAGGTCATGGAAGGCCAGCGTACCTGGCTGTCACCGGTACTCGGCCCGGTCGAGCAGGCTTGCTATCGGCTGGCAGGGGTGGATGCCCGCCAAGAGCAGAACTGGCGCCAGTACATCCTGGCGTTGCTGAGCTTCAACCTGGCCGGCTTCCTGCTTTTGTTCACGGTATTGCTGTTGCAGGGCTACCTGCCCCTCAACCCGCAGCACCTGCCTGGCCAGGAATGGTCGCTGGCATTCAACACCGCCGTCAGCTTCGTCACTAATACCAACTGGCAGGCTTACAGCGGCGAGGCGTCGGTCAGCTACCTGAGCCAGATGCTTGGCCTGACGGTGCAGAACTTCGTCAGCGCCGCCACGGGCCTGGCCGTGCTGGTCGCGCTGTGCCGCGGTATTGCCCGGCGTAGCAGCGCAACGCTGGGCAACTTCTGGGTCGACATGACCCGCGCCACCCTTTACGGTTTGCTGCCGTTGTGCCTGTTGCTGGCGCTGCTGCTGGTATGGCAGGGCGTGCCGCAGACCTTTGCCGACTATGCCCACGCGTTGACCCTGCAAGGTGCCGACCAGAGTATCCCGTTGGGCCCGGCCGCCAGCCAGATCGCCATCAAGCAGCTGGGGACCAACGGCGGCGGTTTTTTCGGCGTGAACTCGGCGCACCCGTTCGAGAACCCCACGGCCTGGAGCAACCTGTTCGAGGTGGCATCGATCATCCTTATTCCGGCGGCCCTGGTGTTCACCTTCGGCCACTACGTCAAGGACCTGCGCCAGAGCCGCGCCATCCTTGCCTGCATGCTCGCATTGTTCCTGATTGGCGGCAGCACGGCGCTGTGGGCCGAGCACCAGCCCAACCCGGCGCTTGCAGGCGAACAGGTCCAGCAGAGCGGCCCCATGGAAGGCAAGGAAAGCCGCTTCGGTACTACCGCTTCGGTACTGTGGACCGTGACCACCACTGCCGCATCCAATGGCTCGGTCAATGCCATGCACGACAGCCTCAACCCGCTGACTGGCATGGTGGCGATGGTCAACATGATGGTCGGTGAGGTGATTTTTGGCGGTGTCGGCGCAGGGCTGTACGGCATGTTGCTGTTCGTGTTGATCGCCGTGTTCCTGGCCGGGCTGATGATTGGTCGTACGCCGGAGTACCTGGGCAAGAAGCTGCAGGCCCGTGAGGTGCAGTTGCTGGTGGCCACGCTGCTGGTGATGCCGCTGGGTGTGCTGGTGCTTGGCGCCATCGCTGCCAGCCTGCCGGGCCCGGCAGGGGCGGTCAGCAACCCGGGGGCGCATGGTTTCAGCCAACTGCTGTACGCCTACACCTCGGGTGCCGCCAACAACGGCTCGGCGTTCGCCGGGTTCAGTGCCAACACGGTGTACCACAACCTGATGATCGGCCTGGCCATGCTGATCGGCCGCTTCGGCTACATCCTGCCGGTACTGGCCTTGGCCGGCAGCCTGGCGGCCAAGAAGACCGCGCCCCTTGGAGTCAACAGCTTCCCCACCCACGGCCCGCTGTTCACCGGCCTGCTGCTGGTGACCATCCTGCTGGTCGGTGGCCTGACATTTTTGCCGACCTTGGCCCTTGGGCCGATCGCCGAACATTTGAGCCTGGGTTTTTGAGGATCGACCATGAATATGCCCATTCCTGAAATGAAAGCCCGGCACAGTGCCAAAGACCAGACCCGGTTTGCGGCGCTGTGGCGCCCAGCGCTGGTACAGGCCTTGGTCAAGCTCGACCCACGCCAGTTGCAGCGCTCGCCGGTCATGCTGGTGGTGGCGGTGACGGCGCTGCTGACCACGGTACTGTGTTTTGCTCCTGGCAGTGGCGTCAGCCGCGGCGTGGCCGTGCAGATTGCCCTGTGGCTGTGGTTCACCGTGTTGTTCGCCAACTTTGCCGAAGCCCTTGCCGAAGGGCGCGGTAAAGCCCGCGCCGACAGCCTCAAGGCCGGCAGCCAAGGCTTGACCGCCCAGCGCCGTCAGCGTGACGGCCACTATGAAACGGTAGCTGCCGGCGCCTTGCGCAAAGACGATGTGGTGCGTGTGGTGGCCGGTGAAATGATCCCCGCCGATGGTGAGGTGCTCGAAGGGATCGCAGCGGTCAACGAGGCAGCGATCACGGGTGAGTCGGCGCCGGTCATTCGTGAATCCGGTGGCGACCGCTCGGCCGTCACCGGTAACACCCGGCTGGTTTCCGACTGGCTGCTGATCCGCATCACCAGCAACCCGGGCGAGTCCACCCTGGACCGCATGATTGCCCTGGTCGAAGGTGCCAAGCGGCAGAAAACCCCCAATGAAGTCGCCCTCGACATCCTGCTGATCGGGCTGACGCTGATCTTCCTGATCGTGGTGGTGACCTTGCAGCCATTCGCCCACTTCGTCGGCGGCAGCCTGCCGCTGATCTTTCTCGCTGCCTTGCTGGTGACGTTGATCCCCACCACCATCGGTGGCCTGTTGTCGGCCATCGGCATTGCCGGTATGGACCGGTTGGTACGGTTGAACGTGATCGCCCGCTCGGGCCGTGCCGTGGAAGCGGCCGGGGACGTGCATACCCTGATGCTCGACAAGACCGGCACCATTACCTTCGGCAACCGCCGTTGCAGCGCGCTGCACGCTGCACCGGGGGTAACCGCGCGGGAACTGGGGGAGGGCGCCCTGCTGGCCTCGCTGGCCGACGACACCGCAGAAGGCAAGTCGATCGTCGAGTACCTGCGTCAGTTGCATGACGTTGTCGAGCCCCCTGCCGGGCACTACGAAGCCGTGGCATTCAGTGCCGAAACGCGCCTGTCGGGCATCGACTTCCAGCAGCGCCGCTACCGCAAGGGGGCCGTCGATGCGGTGCTGGCATTCGTCGGCATGCAGCGCCTGGACATGCCGCCAGCGCTGGCCCGTGAGGTTGAACGCATCGCCCAGAGCGGTGGCACGCCCTTGCTGGTGTGCCTGGACAAGCGCCTGCTTGGGGTGATCCACCTCAAGGACGTGGTCAAGCCTGGCATCCGCGAACGCTTCGCCGAATTGCGCAAGCTGGGTATCCGCACCGTGATGGTGACCGGTGACAACCCGTTGACGGCTGCTGCCATCGCAGCGGAGGCCGGGGTGGATGATGTGCTGGCCGAGGCCACGCCGGAGAAAAAGCTGGCGCGCATTCGCCAGGAGCAGAACGACGGCCGCCTGGTGGCCATGTGCGGCGACGGTGCCAACGACGCCCCGGCGCTGGCCCAGGCCGACGTAGGCATGGCCATGAATGACGGCACCCAGGCGGCGCGCGAGGCGGCCAACATGGTCGACCTGGACAGCGACCCGACCAAGCTGCTGGACGTGGTGCAGGTCGGCAAGCAGTTGCTGGTGACCCGGGGGGCGCTGACCACCTTTTCCATCGCCAATGACGTGGCCAAGTACTTCGCCATCCTGCCGGCGCTGTTCGCTGCCATCTACCCGCAGTTGGGGGTGCTCAACCTGATGCACCTGGCCAGCCCGCAAAGCGCGATCCTTTCGGCCATCGTGTTCAATGCCCTGATCATCGTCGTGCTGATTCCTTTGGCGCTACGGGGTGTGCGGGTCCAGGCGGCCAGCGCTGCCCACTTGTTGCGGCGCAACCTGTTGATCTACGGGCTGGGCGGCATCGTGGTGCCGTTTGCCGGCATCAAGCTGATCGATCTGTTGCTCAACGCCCTGCACCTGGTCTGAGGAGGCCACCATGAACGCTTATCTACGCCCTGCCTTGAGCCTGGCCTTGACGATGACCTTGATCACTGGCGCGCTATACCCCCTGGTGGTGACCGGAGTCGCCCAGGTGGCTTTCCCGGTACAGGCCAACGGCAGCCTGGTGCGCGATGACCAGGGCCAGGTGCGGGGTTCGGCCCTGATTGCCCAGAACTTCCAGGGCGATGGCTGGTTCCATTCACGGCCTTCGGCAGGCGCCTACGCCACCGTGGCCAGCAGCGCCAGCAACCTTGCGCCGAGCAACCCGGCGCTGGTGGCGCGGGTCCAGGGCGATGCGGCGCTGCTGTACCAGGCCCAGCAAGGGCCGGTACCGCAGGCGCTGCTGACCACCTCGGGCAGCGGCCTGGACCCGCACCTGCCACCGGCGGCGGTGGCCTATCAGATTCCCCGGGTCGCAGCGGCGCGGCAGTTGCCCGTGGCGCGCTTGCAAGCCTTGCAGGAAGAGGCCACCCTCAGGCCATTGATCGGCCCGCCGGTGGTCAATGTGCTGGCGTTGAACCGGGCCCTGGAAAAACTCGCCAGCAAGAGCAAAGGATGAAACATGAGTGATTCCGCGCGTGCAGACGCGTTGTTGGCTACCCTGCCGCGCACCGGCCGTGGCCGGCTGAAGGTGTTCCTCGGTGCTGCGCCGGGGGTGGGCAAGACCTTCGCCATGCTGCAAGCCGCGCATGCCCAGCAACGCCAGGGCGTGCAGGTAGTGGCCGGGGTGGTCGAAACCCATGGCCGTGGCGAAACCGAGGCGCTGCTTGCCGGCTTGTTGCAGCAGCCCATGCTGCGCAGCCAGTATCGGGGGGTCACCCTTGAGGAAATGGACCTCGACGGCCTGCTCGCGTGTGCGCCAGCCTTGGCACTGGTCGATGAGCTGGCGCACACCAACGCCCCCGGCAGCCGCCACGCCAAGCGCTGGCAGGACGTGCAGGAGCTGCTGGCCGCGGGCATCGACGTGTACACCACGGTCAATGTGCAGCACCTGGAAAGCCTCAACGACAAGGTGCGCGACATCACCGGCGTGCACGTGCGCGAAACCTTGCCTGACTGGGTGCTGCAGGAAGCCTTCGAGCTGGTGCTGATCGACCTGCCACCGCGTGAGCTGCTGGAGCGCTTGCGTGAAGGCAAGGTGTACGTGCCCGAGCAGGCGCGGGCCGCCATCGATGCGTTTTTCTCGCAAACCAACCTCACCGCTCTGCGCGAACTGGCCATGCAGACGGCCGCCGCCCAGGTCGATGCCGACCTGGCCCATGGCTACCGCCAGCGCGGGCAGGCAGCCCCCGCGTTGCGCGGCCGGCTGCTGGTCGGTGTGGATGGCGATGACCAGGCCGAGCGCCTGGTGCGTCACGCCAGCCGCGTGGCCCAGCGCCGCCACTTGCCGTGGAGCCTGGTGCACGTGGACAACGGCCGTTTGCGTGACGAGGCAGCCCGCCAGCGCCTGCAGGCGGCCCAGCAACTGGCCGAGCGCCTGGGAGGCGAAGTGGTGTTGCTGCGTGCCGGTGAAGTGGCGCGCACGCTGATCCAGCATGCGGCCGAGCGGCGCGCCAGCCTGGTACTGGTCGGCCAGTCGCGCGACCGTGTGCACCGGCGCTGGTTCGGTGCAGGGGTGGCTGCCCGGCTGTTGCGTGAAAGCCATGGGCTGGAAATCAACGTGCTAGACCGCGATGTACAGCCCTCGGCGCCGCGTTCGGCGGTGCGCCGGGTGTGGGTCTGGCGGCACTACCTGCTGGCGTTGCTGGCCACCGGGATGGCCGCAGGCCTGGCTTGGGCCGTGTCGAGCGTGCTGGCACTGCCGAACATCTCGCTGGTGTTTCTGGCCGCGGTGCTGCTGGTGGCGGTACGCAGCAGCCTGGGGCCGGCCCTGGCCTGCTCGGCACTGTCGTTCCTGGCGTATGACTTTCTGTTCATTCCGCCCAATTTCTCGTTCAGCATCCAGCGCGAAGAAGATGTGCTGACGCTGGTGTTCTTCCTGCTGATGGCCGCCCTTACCGGCAACCTGGCCGCCCGCCAGCGCCGCCAGTTGCAGGCGCTGCGCGAAACCCAGGCGCAGACCAGCCAATTGCTCGACCTGTCGCGCAGGCTGACGGTGGCCACTGACCGCCAGGCCGTGTTCAACGCCGCCGGGCAGCACCTGGGCGGCTGGCGCGACCTGCAAGTGTGCCTGCTGCAGCGCACTGCCGATGGCCAACTGCAGGTGGCCAGCGGCGAGCACCAGGGCTTCAGCGCCACCGAGCGGGCCGCCGCCGATTGGGCCTGGCAACACGGGCAGGCCGCCGGGCACGGCAGCGACACCCTGCCGGAGGGGCGCTGGTGGTGGTGGCCACTGGCGGTGGATGAGCAACCGCTGGCGCTGTTGGGCGTGCGCCCACGCTCAGGCCAGCCGCTGAGCGACCCGCGTCGGCGCCTGCTGATCGCCCTTGGCCAGCCGCTGGCCCAGGCCCTGGCCCGTGCCCGCCTTGCCGAACAACTGGAAGCCGCGCGCTTGCATGGCGAGACCGAGCAGCTGCGCAGTGCCTTGCTGGCTTCGGTATCCCACGACCTGCGCACCCCATTGACGGCCATGCGCGGCAGCATCGACAGCTTGCTGGCGCTGGGCGAAGCGATTCCGCTCGACGACCGCCGCGAGCTGTTGGAGGGCACCCGCGACGAGGCCGAGCGCCTGGACCGCTACATCCAGAACCTGTTGGACATGACACGCCTGGGGCACGGTGGCCTCAAGCTGGCCCGCGACTGGGTGGCGCCAGCCGATATCGTCGGCAGTGCGCTCAACCGCCTGCGCGTGGTGCTGGCGCCGCTTCGCGTGCACACCGACGTGCCCGGCGATCTGCCGCTGCTGTTCGTGCATGCGGCATTGATCGAGCAGGCATTGGTCAATGTGCTGGAGAACTCTGCGCGCTTCTCGCCGGCCAATGGTCGGCTGGAATTGCGGGTGGCGGTGCAGGACGAGCGGCTGTGCCTGACCGTGAGCGACCAGGGGCCGGGCATTCCCGTGGCCGAGCGCGAAAAGATCTTCGACATGTTCTACACCGCCGCCCGTGGCGATCGCGGCGGGCAGGGGACTGGCCTGGGCCTGGCCATCTGCCAGGGCATGATCGGTGCCCATGGCGGGCAGATCCTGGTGGGCGAAGGCATTGATGGCCAGGGCACCGGCATCACTTTATGCTTGCCGCTGCCCCCGCAACCTGCAGCCGAAAGTGAAAGCCCATGAGCCAGCCCGCCACCCTGTTGGTTATCGACGATGAACCGCAGATCCGCAAATTCCTGCGTATCAGCCTGGCCTCGCAAGGCTACAAGGTGCTCGAGGCGGCTACCGGTGCCGAAGGCTTGGCCCAGGCGGCCTTGGGCAAGCCGGACCTGGTCGTGCTGGACCTGGGCCTGCCTGACATGGACGGCCAGCAGGTGTTGCGGGAGCTGCGGGAATGGAGCTCGGTCCCGGTGTTGGTGCTGTCAGTGCGTGCCAGTGAGCTGCAGAAGGTCGATGCGCTGGATGGTGGGGCCAACGACTATGTGACCAAGCCGTTCGGTATCCAGGAATTTCTCGCCCGGGTCCGTGCGTTATTGCGCCAGGTGCCGCAAGCCGGGGGCTCGGAAGTGAAGGCCAGCTTCGGGCCGTTGACGGTGGACTTCGCCTTTCGCCGGGTAACCCTGGAGGGCGTGGAGGTGGCGCTGACACGCAAGGAGTACGCGCTGCTGGCGTTATTGGCCGGGCACCCGGGGCGAGTGATGACCCAGCAGCAACTGCTCAAGGATATCTGGGGGCCCAGCCATGTGGAGGATACCCATTACCTGCGCATCGTGGTCGGGCACCTGCGCCAGAAACTAGGCGATGACCCTACGGCGCCACGCTTCATCATCACCGAGGCGGGGGTGGGTTACAGGCTGGTGGCGCCTGTTGCCTAGCGGAAAATCGCGCTGGTTGCGGCTGGATCACGCAGCGCCGACCACGCGGCTGCCTGGGGGGAACAGGTTCTTCGCCCGGTGAATTGAGCATCGGGTGACTTCATGGTGCTGTTCTAGACTCCAGGTCCATTTCGGCCGGCCATTCCACTTTAGGGGCCAGGCGCAAGGCGAACTCACACCAGAGTACGTCGTTGTGATCCTTCGGCTCCCCAGGTGGGGGTAAGGCGCTGGGGCCATGCTGCATGTAAGTGCAGATGTAAGCCCATGCATGCTGATCCGCCCCCATGGTACTCAGGGGAAACCGGTCGATGACGTTGTTTGTTCCGGGTGCGACGATGGACAGCACCACCCCACATTTGAAACTGGGCGCACCGTTTCCCGGCACGCCACGGTAAAGCCAGCGCTCGGCGCGCACTTGCGACCAGTCGTAGCAGACTGGCTCGACTTTCCAGGTTCCGAAAGGCTTCCACCAACAGTCTTTGAAGTTGTAGGCATAGATTTTTTTTCGTTTCCGGTTGAAACGAATGGGTTCGTCGCGAGGGGGGCATATGCACCTTCGAATTAAAAATACACACACCCATATTTCGAGGATCAGCGAAAGAGTGCCAATGAATACTTGCTCAGAATCGAGATATGCAAAACTTTTTATCATGTCGAAAGGAATTGTTGCAATGATGAAAATTGCAGGTAATGTAAAGAGGATTACTAGTTCCCTAGCCCAGCTTATAGCTCTAGATACTTCAAGATAGATTGAATCTTGATGATTTGGAGATTTGTAGCCTAAGCTTGGCTCAGTTGTACACGGGTCATCAGGAAGAGGGAGGTCCTCCTTCCAGAAAGTGCAGGGAGGATTAAGCAGCGGGCGAGACATTGAAAGATGCTCCAGAAGCGATTAATTTTGTATCGATTTTTACAAAGCTCGATTGGTCGTATCTGCAGGGTGAATACACAAGCAAGCGCTCAATGCCCTCCAGGTTGTTGTCCCAGCATCGAGTTAACTCACTGCCTAATTACCTAGAGATGCTGTTCTCGACTCCCGATCCATTTCGGCCGGCCACTCGACTTTAGGGGCTAGCCGCAAAGCGAGTTCACACCAGAGTACGTCGTTGTGATTCTTGGGCTCCCCAGGTGGGGGCAAGGCGCTGGGGCCATGCTGCATGTAAGTGCAGATGTAAGCCCAGGCATGTTGATCCGCCCCCATGGTGCTCAGGGGAAACCGGTCGATGACGTTGTTCGTTCCGGGTGCGACGATGGACAGCATGACCCCCCATTTGAAAATGGGGACACCGTTTGGCAGCATGCCGCGCTGAAACCATCGCTCGGCACGGACTTGCGACCAGTCGTAGCAGACTGTCTCGACCTTCCAAGTTCCGAAGGGATTCCACCAACAGTGTTTGAAGTTGTAGGCATAGATCTTTTTTCGTTTACGGTTAAAGCGAATAGGCTCGTCGCGAGGGGGGGATAGGCTAATGCGAATGAAGAAGGCAGATGCCCATATTCCGCCGGCTAGCAGCAAGACGCTAATAAGTATGAGCTCAGAATCAAGAAGTTCAGAAATCTGTATTATATTAAGAGGTAAGGTGGCAGTGAAGATAATCATAGGAAATGAAAAAAATAACATCAATTCCCTGGCTCCGCCCAAAGGCCTAGCTATTTCGAGATAGATCATATCTTGGTGGTTAGGAGATTGATAACCTAAACCAGGCGCAGTTGTGTTTGAGGTATCTGGCAATGGAAGGTCTTCCTTCCAACCTTTGCAAGGAGGGTTCAGCAGCGGGCGAGACATTAAAATATGCTCCAGACTGAATTCATTATGTTCTCGATTATCACCACTTTAGCGTGGCTCGATTTATCGTTTCTGTTAGGCCAGTAGGCGAGCGTCAACTCAACTTTCTCTATGTTGTGGTTGTCCAGGAGCGGGAGTGAACCAGTAATGTGAATTGTTCTGTCGAGGGATTTGAGAGTAAAGTATTTTTCAAGGCTTCCTAAGTCAGCGAGAACGCCGCCCAAATCACTTGGGATGTGTTCGATTTTACCAGTATCCGAGCTATAAGCAGCGGTACAGCGTTGTCGATCAACACCTGCTGGGATAATTGCGAGATGCCATTCGTACTTGGTAAGTTCGGAGGTGGCACTCGGCAGCCTAAGATCTACGTCGAGATAAAAACCCGTTGCAACAGAATTTCCGTCATTGAGCAGTGCCCCTACTGAATGTGGCGTTTGTGCGGTGTGAGAGGATTGGAACCTCGTTCTGATCGACACGTAAGCATGTAGACCAATGACTGCTGCATTGAATGCACTTACCGCGTTGCTAAGGTCCTGTTCGTCGATCCAGCGTCGATGCCCCTCTGGCTTTCCCCATCTACTATGTCGGGCCCACAACTCCAGCAATGAGGACTCATGGTTGTTGGCGATCGTCGCCAGCGTGTAGGCCGCCAGTCCCAAAAAAACGATAAAGCCTAGCGCTATGAGCGATGCTCCCAAGAAAGCAATGCCAAAGCCCGCAGAGGCTACTGATACCCAGGCAGCGCCTTTGTATAGGAAGTTCGCTGACTCATCACCTTCACGGCCAGTTCGAAGGCCGGCATTCCAGTACTGCACGGCATCCATAACACCAGCCATCGCCGCGATGCCGCCGCCGTACCGCGCAATACTGATGCCCAAACCCGCCGTTAGTATCTGCCCAGGGCGCTGTGTACGTGCGAATACCTGCGCAACAACCAGTCCTGCGGCCTCAACACTGGCACCCAGCACCCCCAGCGATGAAGACCAGACCGCCGCCTGCGCCTCGGGGTTGTGCTGATGGGTCTGCTGTAACGCCCGGTAGTTTCTACGCAGGCTGTCCTGCTGAAACCACAGCCCGCCCAGCGCAAGCAGCAGGCCGACGCTGCCCGTACCGGTCGCCGCATCCCGCAGGCTACGCATTGCATCGCTGGCCACGCTTTGCGCCGCCACCGAACTGATCTGCAGCCCGGCAGACACCTGTGCCTTTACCGAGGCTGCACCGATCGCCACATTGCGCACCAGCGCGCCGAAACCTTCGGCCGTCGACGTTTTCAGCTGGACCAACCGTGCCTGTAATTGCTCGGCGCCCTCGAAGGTCCACAGCACCACGTCGATCATCTGGTTGCGGTTACCGACCGCGGCGATATTGATTGCGCCGCTCAGCACCATGGCGCGGACCTTGCGCCCCACGGGGTCGCGGAACTGCTGGTCGACCTGCTGCAGAAATGCATCGGTACGGATTTGCAGGGCCTCGTCGAGCACGCTCAGGTACTCGCCGACGGTCAATGAAACGCGCAGCGGGGTTACGTGCTGCCCGGCATACAGCGCGAAAGCCGCCCGGTGCACATGGCCGACCAGGGTGCGGCTGCGTTCGCTGAGGTGCTGGGCGAGCGTATTCCCTGCGCTGGTGGTCGCGGCCAGCAGTTGACCGATGGCATCCCGCAGCGGCTTGACCATCAGCAACTGGCCCTCGGGGGTGCCAGCGATGGCTTTGATGATGTCGTAGACCTTGCCGAAGTCGTCGCCTGCCAAGCCGCCGATCACGTGCTGCAGCAGCGTCTGGTTCCTGGCCATCAGCGCCTGGTACAACAAGCTGTGCTCGTCTTCCAGCAGTTGCTGCCAGACGAGCTGCGTCATACCCAGCGGCTGACCTTCCTCGGGCATCAGTTCGCTAGGGCCCCCGGCCAGGCAGTCGGCGATCATCTGGATGAAGTACTCGACCGAGACCGGGTCGGCAGCGTCGTAGTCGAAGCGAGCGATCTGGTGAAACGCCGGCTGGGCGTAGTGCAGCGCGTACAGCTGGCCAACCTGGTCGATCATCGACTGCCAGTGGTTCAGTTCACGGTCGTAGCCAGCCTGGAACGCCGCGCGGGCGCTTTCGTCGTAGCGCGCTTGCAAGCGGTCCCGGGCCTGCTCCTGGTTGCGGGCGGTGTTGCGGCGGGTCTGCCTTGCGATATCCACTGGCGGCAGGTGCGCCTTGATGCCGACGGGGCTGTCGTTCCACTGCTCGACCTGGCGTGCCTTACGCTCAGCTGCCTCGGCGCCCTGTGCGGCGGCCGTGGCAGCATGCAGTTGCTGGATGCCCAGCAACGCCTGGGAGGTGAAGTACTCGAAGTGCCGCTGCGGCTGCGCGCGCCATGCCTGCATGGCCTGGACCCAACCTGTGCGCTGAGCGTTCAGTTCCACCACCATGCCGACGGGGTCGGGCAAGGTCAGCGCCAGCACACCGTTTGGCAATTGTTCCCGGGCAATGACGGTACGCAGATAGTTGTGGGTTTCGGACCACCGACCCAAACGGCTGTAGAAGCCGTGAGCACTCGTGAACCGGGCCGATGAAAAGGTGGAGAACTCGAGCACGCCCTCCATGCCGAAGCGGAAACTGTCGGTCATGGCGATGCCGAGGCTGGCGGGGTCGTTGCGTGCACGGTGCAGGTCGACTTCGACGAAGCGGGCGAGGGTAGCCGGGTCTGACTGGGCGATGGCTTTGCGGTAGCGGTCGAGCACGGTGCGCGGCCACGGATCGTTGGCGAAGGCAACCCAAGCGGTGCGGTACAGCGACGTGTCGATGTTGATGAACGAGGCGATGACGTCATGGCCTGCGGTGGCACACCATTTGGGCAATGGCCTGGGCGGCCCCAGCGGCATCTGCGATACCGGAAACCGCTGCAAGGTGGCATCGGCCGCCACTGCGTAGGCCTGCCAGGTGGCCTGGTCGAGCAGTACGTAAACGTAGCCTTGGCGCAACAGGCGGAGCTGGTCGGTGTGCATCGGGTGGTAGGTGATTTCGCTGTCACTGGCCCAGCGAAACAGGTGCCCGGCATCGGGGCGCGGGGCATAGGCCTCGCGCAGCAGCAGGATGGGCAGGCCAATACGCCCGCAGGCGTTGCAGCCGCCGTGGCTGTTGGGGATTTCTTCCTGCATGGCGGCATGGATGGTTGCACTGATGCTCATGAGTAGCCTCCTGCCTGCGGCAGGTCGGCGACGATGCGTGCCCAGGCACTGTCGCCGTAGCGGGCGAAGCAGGCTGCCAGGCGTTGCTGGCCAGCCACCGCCCGTGCCACATCGCGCTGGATGGTCGGGTGCTCCAGCAGCAAGGGGTGGACCATGAGCAGGTGCAGGCACATGCACTGGATATCGCCACGGTCGCGCAGGCCCTGCTTGAAGGCCCTGATCATCAGGTTCATGACATGGACGGGCGCGTTGGCCGGCAAGCCGGATGAGCCTGGGCATTGGCCACGGGTGGCGCCAGTTTGCGCGGTCGCCAGGCGATGCCAGGCACTGAGCAACTGAATGATCTGTGGCGCGACGCTCTGGGTTGCGCGGACTTCCCGGGTGATGCGCAGCTCGCCAGCCGGCGATGGCCGTTCGAGCACCGTGCAACTGCCGCAACCATCGGGATGCAGCCAGCTGCGAATCGGCCCGAGTACTGCGCCAGCATTGTTCAGGGTGACGCGCAGCAACGCCAGCCTCACGGGTTCGTACCAGGCCGTGATGCCATGCGGGGCGGGCTGATGCAGCACATGGCACTGCTGGCTGATATACCGGGCAATGGCATCGGCGGGTTGATCGCTGAGCAGCCAGGCACACACGTAGTGCCAGGTGGCCGTAGCCTCTCGGGCGGCGTAGGTTGCGCTCAATGCGGCCAGCGCGCCGCACGCCTGGCCGGGGCGGGCCAGCCGCACCAGCGCAGGCCAGCGTTCAGGGGCCTGCACCAGGCCGCTGCTGTCGATGCGCGTTACGGCGTCACTGCCCAGCGCCTCGGCCAGCCTGGCGATGTCCAGCGGGTGCCCGCCCGGGCAGCCAGCGAAGGGGGCCAGCAGCAGGTAAAAGGCTTCATCGGGGTGGCGGTGCCGGTGCGCGAAGTCATCCACCGACTGCTGGTAGCCGCGTGCGGCTTGGCTCGACATGAGAAGTTCCTTTTCTTCTGGATGGCGAGCGCGAATCTAGCGAGGAATCGCTTCAGTGGGCAGTTACTGGAGTCTTAGTGCGCGGTAGGAATTTTCTTTTTTTGAATCAGGCCGCAGCGTGCCGCCGGCACCCCTTGGCCTGCCCGGCGCTGGGCGCCCGCCGTTCAGGCCCTGGGCGGCTCTGCCTCGAAGCACTGGCGCATGACGTCCAGATAACGGCGGGCGCCCAGGCCCAAGGGGCGTGCCTTGAGCCAGATGATGTCCACCCACAAGCGCAAGCGGCTGGCCATGTTGTCGAAGCGCACTTCGGCCAGCGCGCCGGATGCAATCAGCGGTTCCACCAGGGGTTGTGGCAGGTATGCCCAACCCAGCCCGGACTGCACCAGATCCAGGGTGGCCAGGTAGCTGTCGGTCAGCCAGATGCGCCGCGACAGCACCATGCGCGGGTCCGAGCCGGTGGGCTTGCCCGAAGCCACGATGATTTGCCGTTGCTCGGCGAAGGCTTCTTCGGGCAGCGGCGTGCCGCTGTTCTGCCCGGCCGGATGGCGCGGCGAGGCCACCGCAACCAGCAGCTGGCTACCGGCTTCGAGGAATGACTCGCGCTCATCGATGCCTGGCCGCTCGAACACCAGTGCCAGTTGCACGCTGCCTTCGTGCAGCAGGCGAATGGCCTCGGTCTGGGTGGCCGAGCGCACTTCCACTTCCAGGCTGGGAAACGCCTGGGCGAGGGTTTCCAGTGGCTGGCTCCAGCGCCCGGTCTGCAGTTCGGGCGCCATGGCGATGGTCAGGCGTTTCTCCAGGCCCTGGTGCAATTGCAGGGCCTGGGCGTCGAGCAGGTTGAGCTGGCAGATCACTTGCCTGGCTTGAGGCTCCAGGGCCAGGGCGGCGCTGGTGGGCAGGGCCTTGCGCGTTGCCCGGTCGAACAGCGGCAGGTCCAGTTCGGCCTCGAGTTGAGCGATTGCCATGCTCACCGCGGACGGCACCCGCCCCAGCTTGCGGGCGGCGGCGGAGAACGAGCCGGCATCCAGCACTGCGAGGAAGATTGCCAGGGATTCGCTGGAGAAGGCCATGTTCGCTGAACCTGATGTGGGGGCGTTGGTAGCCGATGGTACTGGATGGGGTGGCCGGTGCAGGGTTCGAGTTTTTCGAGGCCTGAAATCGCGCGCCTTGAAGGCGAACCCTTCACAATTCAACTTTTACCGCGGGGCAGGGCTGCAGCGTGGGAGCGCAGGACTCCCACCGAGGGCGGGGGGAATCAGAGGTCGATGGCTTTAGCGGCGATGCGTGCCTGGTCCAGCAACACGTTCAGCTCGGCGACCTGTTGGCGCAGTTGGTCACGTTCGTCTTTGAGTTTACGCAGCTCATCACGGCGCACGGAGACATAGAGGGTCTGGGTTGGGGTTGCAGGCATCAAGGTACCCATGAGCACACCTCGCGGTTTTGGCTGGTGACAATTCAAAGCGTAGACGCTTCTGGCGGCCGCATTTTGAATTCTTTCACAAGCCTTGGGAACTTTTTTGTTTATCGTGGTCTTGCCGTTCGTCGCTGAACCCTCGGGCGGCATGCTGGACTAACCTGAACAGCTGGACTGTTGTCATCTATTTCGAAAGGGGAGCATCGGCTCATGCAACTGGGAATCGTCGGGCTGGGCCGCATGGGCGGCAATATCGCAAGGCGCCTGATGCGCGCTGGCCACCGCACCGTGGTGCACGACCGCAACCGCGAGGCGGTTACCGGCCTTGAAGGCGAGGGCGCCCAGGGCGCACACGACCTTGGCGCGCTGGTGCAAAAACTGAAAGCGCCACGCGCGGTATGGGTGATGCTGCCGGCTGGCGAGCCGACCGAGCAGACCATCGCGCAACTGGCCGAGCTGCTGGAGCCGGGCGATGCCATCATCGACGGCGGCAACACCTTCTACAAGGACGACATGCGCCGCGCCGCCGAGCTGGCCAAGCGTGGCCTGCATTACCTGGACGTAGGTACCTCTGGCGGGGTATGGGGCCTGGACCGCGGCTACTGCATGATGATCGGTGGCGAGAAGGACGTGTTCGAGCGCCTGGAGCCGCTGTTCAAGGCATTGGCACCGGGTGTAGGCGACATTCCGCGCACCCATGGCCGCAGCGGCGAACACCAGCGCGCCGAGCATGGTTATATCCACGCTGGCCCACCGGGCGCCGGCCACTACGTGAAAATGGTGCACAACGGCATCGAATACGGCCTGATGCAGGCCTATGCCGAAGGCTTCGACCTGCTGCGCAGCAAAGGCGGCAACGAACTGCCGGAAGACCAGCGCTTCGACCTCGATGTGGCCGAAATCGCCGAGGTATGGCGCCGGGGCAGTGTGGTTACCTCGTGGCTGCTCGACCTCACCGCCGATGCGCTGGTGGCCGATCCGCAGCTGTCGCAGTTCAGTGGCTCGGTATCCGACAGTGGCGAGGGCCGCTGGACCATCGATGCCGCCGTTGAGCAGGCAGTGCCGGTACCGGTCCTGTCCAGCGCATTGTTTGCCCGTTTCCGCTCGCGTCAGCAGCAGGGCACCTACGGTGACAAAGTGCTCTCGGCCATGCGCCTGGGCTTCGGTGGCCATGTCGAGAAAAAAGACGAATGACTAAAAAGAGCACTCCGGCCGCACCCCCCTGCACGCTGTTTCTGTTCGGCGCCAATGGCGACCTGGTCAAGCGCTTGCTCATGCCTGCGCTGTACAACCTCAGCCGCGACGGTTTGCTCGACCGCAACCTGCGCATCGTTGGCGTTGACCACAACCCTGCCACGGCCGAGGAATTTGCCGCACGCCTGCATGCGTTCATGGCCGAGCGTGACAAGGGCGGCGAAGGCGCCGCCCAGTGCCTGGACGAAAAACTCTGGGCGCGGCTGGCCAAGCGCCTGGACTATCAGACGGGCGATTTCCTCGACCCGGCCACCTACCAGGCCCTGGGCAAGCGCATCGACAAGACCAGCCACGGCAACGCCATCTTTTACCTGGCCACCTCGCCGCGTTTCTTCCCTGAAGTGGCCCAGCGCCTTGGCGAGGCCGGCTTGCTCGACGAGTCTGCCGGCGGCTTTCGGCGGGTCGTGGTGGAGAAGCCGTTCGGCACCGACCTGGCCAGTGCCGAGGCGTTGAACGCCTGCCTGCTGAAGGTGATGGGCGAGCGGCAGATCTACCGTATTGACCACTACTTGGGCAAAGAAACGGTGCAGAACATTCTGGTCAGCCGGTTCTCCAATGGGTTGTTCGAGTCGTTCTGGAACAACCACTACATCGACCATGTGCAGATCACCGCCGCGGAAACCGTCGGTGTCGAGACGCGGGGTGGCTTCTACGACGCCACCGGCGCCTTGCGCGACATGGTGCCCAACCACCTGTTCCAGCTGCTGGCCATGGTTGCCATGGAACCGCCGGCAGCGTTCGGCGCCGACGCCGTGCGCGGCGAAAAGGCCAAGGTGATCGGCGCCATCCGCCCGTGGTCGGCGAAGATGGCGCTGAAGCATTCCGTGCGGGGCCAGTACAGCGCCGGCAAGCAGGGGCGCAAGCACCTGCCCGGCTACCGCGAGGAGGCCAATGTCGCGCCCGACAGCCAGACCGAAACCTACGTGGCGCTGAAGGTGATGATCGACAACTGGCGCTGGGCGGGGGTGCCGTTCTACTTGCGTACCGGCAAGCGCATGAGCGTGCGTGACACCGAGATTGCCATCTGTTTCAAGCCGGCACCGTACGCGCAGTTCCGCGAGTCGGAGCTGGAGCGCCCCAAACCCAACTACCTGAAAATCCAGATTCAGCCCAACGAAGGCATGTGGTTCGACCTGCAGGCCAAGCGCCCCGGGCCGGAGTTGGTAATGGAGAACGTCGAGCTGGGCTTTGCCTACAAGGACTTCTTCAAGATGACCCCGGCGACCGGCTACGAGACCTTGATCTATGACTGCCTGACCGGTGACCAGACCTTGTTCCAGCGGGCCGACAACATCGAGAACGGCTGGCGTGCCGTGCAGCCGTTCCTCGATGCCTGGGCCCAGGGGGGCGAGGTGCACGAGTACCCGGCGGGTGAAGATGGCCCCGAGGCGGGCAATGACCTGCTGAGCCGGGACAAGCGGGAATGGCACCGATTGGGGTAACAGGTTTTTCGGCGTGTGCCGGCCGCGTCGCGAGTGAACCCCCTCTGACAGGTGCTGCACAACCCCTTGGGCGGTGCGGCCCTGTGGGGCGGGTTGACAAGCGAAAGGGCCAGCACAGGCAACCACTTTAAGGAAACGCGATGCCCGCCCACATAGAAGATTACGCCCTGTTGGGCAATTGCCGCAGCGCCGCCCTGGTCAGCCGGGATGGCTCGCTCGACTGGCTATGCCTGCCACGCTTCGACGCCCCGGCGGTGTTCGCCGCCTTGCTGGGCAACGAAGAAAACGGCCGCTGGCGCCTGGCCCCTTGCGACCCGGTCGAGCACTGCAGCCGGCAGTACCTGAACGATACCCTGGTGCTGGAAACCACGTGGGTCACCGCCACTGGCCGGGCCCGCGTACTCGATTTCATGCCGCTGGGTGACGTCAACGCCGTGGTGCGCATCGTCGAAGGCCTCTCGGGCGAAACCAATTTCGAAATGGACCTGGTCATGCGCTTCGATTACGGGCGCAGCGTGCCATGGGTCGAACGCCTGGACCCGCTCACCCTAAGCGCGGTGGCCGGCCCCGACCGCCTGATCCTGTGCAGCACCGTACCGCCCCATGCCCGCGACCACCACACCGGCGCGCGCTTTCGCGTGGCGGCCGGCCAGCGCCAGGTGTTCAGCCTGCGCCACCAGCCCTCGCACCTGCCGGTGCAGCCCGGCTGCGATGCCGACGCGGCCCTGGCCCATACCTGCGAGCACTGGCAGGCGTTCGCCGACCGCTGCCCTCAGGTAGGCCCCTACAGCGCACTGGTCCGTCGCTCGTTGCTCACCCTGAAAGCCATGACATATGCGCCTACTGGCGGCATCGTTGCGGCCGTCACCACGTCGTTGCCGGAACAACTCGGCGGCGAGCGCAACTGGGATTACCGTTTCTGCTGGCTGCGCGACGCCACCATGACCTTGCTGGCATTCATGAACCTGGGCTATTTCGACGAGGCCCAGGCCTGGCGCGAATGGCTGCTGCGCTCGGTGGCCGGCAACCCCGAACAGATGCAGATCATGTACGGATTGGGTGGCGAGCGCGACCTGCAGGAATACACCTTGCCCTGGTTGCCGGGGTACGAGCACTCGCAACCGGTGCGGGTGGGCAATGCCGCGTCGGCTCAGGCGCAGTTGGATATCTATGGCGAACTGGCCGATGCCATGAGCCAGGCAATCAAGGGCGGCTTGCCGCGCCATCCACGTAGCGCCGCCATCTCTCGGCTGATCCTGCCCTATGTGGAGCGTATCTGGCGCGAGCCGGACGAAGGTATCTGGGAGGTGCGCGGCGGCCGCCAGCAGTTCGTGCACTCCAAGGTGATGGCCTGGGTGGCGTTCGAACGCGCTGCCGGCTTGGCAGACACCACCGAAGAAGGCCGTGAGCATGGCCAGCATTACCGCCAGGTGGCCGACCAGATCCGCCGTGAAGTGTGTGAGCAAGGGCTCGACAGCAGCGGCAGTTTCTTCGTTCAGGCCTATGGTTCGCACGAGATGGACGCCAGCCTGTTGCAGATCGCCCTGACCGGCTTCCTGCCTGCCGATGACCCGCGCTTTCTGCGCACACTGGAACAGATCGAGCAACGCTTGCTGAAAAACGGTTTGCTGATGCGCTACGACAGTGACAGTGCCGGGGATGGCCTGGCCCCGGGCGAAGGTACGTTCCTGGTCTGCTCGTTCTGGCTGGCCGACGTCTACATCCTGCTGGGCCGGATGGCGCAAGCGCAGGCGTTGTACGAGCGTTTGACCGGCCTGTGCAACGACGTGGGCCTGCTGGCCGAGCAATACGACCCGGCCTGCCAGCGCATGCTTGGCAACTACCCGCAGGCGTTCAGCCATATCGGCATCATCAACACCGCCCTGAACCTCCAGCAGGCCCGCTGTCCGGCCCGCGACCGGGCCAGTTGCGGTTGAGCCGGCTGCACCGAATTTGTGCACGCTCCGGCAAGCGAGCGGGGTAGACTAGGTCAAATCTCATTCGGCAAGGAGCGTCCATGGGTATCCGCGGTTCGGATCGGCAGATCGACAACATCGAGTTCAATGTCAGCGATATCGCACGCAGCAAGGCGTTCTATGGGCATGTTTTCGGCTGGCGCTTCACCGACTACGGGCCAACCTACAGCGAATTCAGCGACGGCCGCCTGACGGGCGGCTTTACCACGGGGGAGCCGGTGCGCCCGGGGGGGCCGCTGATCATCCTTTACGCCGATGACCTGCAAGCCACGCAGCAGCGCGTGACCGCGGCGGGGGGCAGTATCAGCCGCGCGACCTTTGCCTTCCCCGGTGGGCGGCGTTTCCATTTCATTGACCTGGACGGTCATGAACTGGCGGTGTGGACGGCTCAAGCCTGATGGCCAATCACAAGATCGAAATTCGCCGGCGCAACGTTGGCAAGATCCTGCACGCGGCGGAAAAGGTGTTCGCCGAAAAAGGCTACGGCGCGACCTCCATGGGCGATATCGCCGAGCAGGCCGAACTGCCGCGTTCCAACCTGCATTACTACTTCAGCACCAAGGACGATCTGTTCCGTGCGGTGCTGCAGGACCTGCTGGATGTGTGGAAGCAGGACGCGCTGTGTTTCGAGAATTTCGACGACCCAAGGGTGGTGCTGACCAGCTACATCCGCGCGAAAATGGGGCATTCGCGGTCACGGCCGCTAGGCTCGAAGATCTGGGCCGAGGAAATGCTGCATGGGGCACCGGTGCTGGGGGGCAACCTGGATGACAGCCTGGTGCCGTGGGCAAAGCTGAAGGAGGCTAAGATCCGCCGCTGGGTGGAGGAGGGGCGCATTCTGCCGGTCGAGCCCTCGGCGCTGCTGTACATGATCTGGGCCTCGACCCAGCATTACGCCGACTTCGGTTACCAGGTGCAGTTGCTCAACGGCGGCGATGAACTGTCGGACCTGGCGTTCGAAAGTGCGGTGCAAACGGTGACCAGTGTGATCCTGCGGGGGATTGGCCTGGAGCCGTGACCGGCCATGCCTGCCGCGCACGGTCTTTTTGCTGCCCACAAAAAGGCCGTGCCAGTGCGGCGGGCGCCGGCCTACATCAGCTCGCTTCGCGGTAGGGGTTGCGCGGGTCCTGGGTCCAGTTCAGGTAAGGCTTGCCAGTGTCCTGCGCCTGCATGTCGATGCAGTTCTCCACCGGGCAGGTGATCTGGCACAGGTTGCAGCCCACACATTCTTCCTCGATCACGCTGTAGGCATGCGTACCGTCTGCCTTCAGCGTACTGGCGATGGCCTGGTGCGAGGTGTCCTCGCAGGCGATGTGGCAGCGACCGCAACCGATGCACGCCTGCTGGTCGATATGCGCCACCGACTTGTAGTTGATGTCCAGGTACTTCCAGTCGGTGGTATGCCCTACCGCCTGGCCACGGAACGCCTCGATGTTGGCGTGGCCGTGCTGGTCCATCCAGCGGGCCAGGCCGTCTTTCATGTCTTCGACGATGCGAAAGCCATGCAGCATGGCCGCCGTGCACACCTGCACCGCGCCGCTGCCCAGCGCCATGAATTCGGCCGCGTCGCGCCAGTTGCCGATGCCGCCGATGCCGCAAATCGGCAGGCCATGGGTGGCCGGGTCACGGGCAATCTCCGCCACCATGTTCAGCGCGATCGGCTTCACCGCCGAGCCGCAGTAACCGCCATGGGTGCTCTGGTCACCGACGATGGGGTGGGCGACCATGCGGTCAAGGTCGACGCTGGTGATCGAGTTGATGGTGTTGATCAGCGACACTGCATCGGCCCCGCCGCGATGCGCAGCCCGTGCCGATTGGCGGATGTCGGTGATGTTCGGCGTCAGCTTGACGATCACCGGCAGCGAGCAGTGCTGCTTGCACCAGCGGGTGACCATTTCCACGTACTCCGGCACCTGGCCGACCGCCGCGCCCATGCCGCGCTCCGGCATGCCGTGCGGGCAGCCGAAGTTCAGCTCGATGCCATCGGCGCCGGTGGCTTCCACCAGCGGCAGGATGAACTTCCACGACGCTTCCTCGCACGGCACCATCAGCGACACGATCAACGCGCGGTCGGGCCAGTCCTTCTTCACCTGGGTGATTTCGCGCAGGTTGATTTCCAGTGAACGGTCGGTGATCAGTTCGATGTTGTTGATGCCCTGCACCTGGCGGTTGGCGCCGTAATGGGCCGAGTAGCGCGACGAGACGTTGACCGCGGCCGGGTCTTCGCCAAGGGTCTTCCACACCACGCCACCCCAGCCGGCTTCAAAGGCGCGGACCACGTTGTAGGCTTTGTCGGTGGGCGGCGCGGACGCCAGCCAGAACGGGTTGGGGGCCTTGATCCCGGCGAACATGATAGACAAGTCGGCCATTACGCTGCCTCCACGTTGAGCATGAGTTGGGCATGGATGGCTTCGGCGGCCACTTTGCCGTGTTGTACGGCCTGAACGGTGAGGTCCTGGCCCAGCGCGGTGCAGTCGCCACCGGCGTATACCCCTGGCAGGCTGGTCTGCATGTTCACGTCAACGCGAATGCGCTCACCGTCGCGGGCCAGTTGCGCTGCCACAGGGTCGGCGAGGCTGCTGTCGTCGAAACGCTGGCCGATGGCCTTGAAGATGGCGTCGGCGGCCAGTTCGAAGGTTTCGCCGGTGTCGCGCAGGCGGCCGTCGGCCAATTCGGTACGGGCAAAGCGCATGCCGCGTACGTTGCCGGTGTCATCCAGCAGCACGCTGTCGGGGCGGGCCCAGGTGTGCAAGCGCACCTGGTTGGCCTTGGCGATGTCCTGCTCGTGCCCGGTGGCCCCCATGTCGGCGTGGCCCCGGCGGTACACCAGGTTGACGTCGCGGGCACCCAGGCGGCTCATTTGCACTGCCATGTCGATGGCGGTGTTGCCAGCACCGATCACCAGGCAGCGCTCGGCCAGCGGCAGTTGGCTGAGGTCGTCTGCCTGGCGCAACTCGCGGATGTAAGCGGTGGCGGCGAGCAGGCCGGGGGCCTCTTCATCGGCCAGCCCCAGCTGGCGCACGGCATTCAGGCCCAGGCCAAGGAACACCGCATCGTATTGCTCGCGCAGTTCGCCCAGGCTGAGGTTGCCCCCCAGGCGCTGGCCATGGCGCAGCTCGATACCGCCGATACCCAGCAGGAATGCCACTTCCCGCTGGGCATAATCGTCAACCAGCTTGTAGCGGGCGATGCCGTATTCATTGAGGCCACCTGGCTTGTCACAGGCTTCGAACACCACCACGTCATGGCCATGCATGGCCAGCCGGTGTGCGCAGGCCAGCCCCGCAGGGCCAGCGCCGACCACCGCAATGCGCTTGCCCGTGGCCGGTGAACGCTGGAACGGGTGGTCGCTGAACTGGGCATTGTCCAGGGCGTAGCGCTGCAACTGGCCGATCAGTACCGGGGCGCATTCCTGCGCGTTGTTGCGCACACACGCTTGCTGGCACAGGATTTCGGTCGGGCAGACGCGGGCACAGCTGCCGCCGAGAATGTTGGCCGACAGAATCCGTTCGGCAGCGCCTTGCAGGTTCTCGTCGCTGATGCGGTGGATGAATGACGGGATGTCGATTTCGCTGGGGCACGCGTTGACGCAGGGCGCGTCGTAGCAATACAGGCAGCGGGCGCTTTCCACGGCGGCCTGGCGTGCGGTGAGGGGTGGGGCCAGGTCGCTGAAGCACTCGGCCAATTGGTCGGCGCCGGCCCGGGGGCGCGGCAAATGGTTCAGGGCGTCGATCACGGTTGTAGCCTCTCTATTTTTTTAGGGTTCAGGCGACAGCTGTTGTGGTGGGATCGGGGGCCGCTGTGCGGCCCATCGCGACGCAAGGCCGCTCCTACAAGGGACCGCGCATTCCTGTTGGAGCGGCCTTTGTCGCGATGGGCTGCGCAGCAGCCCCAATGGCTTCAGCGCTGAACGGGCGTCGGCCGCTGCTGGTCGGCCCGACGCTCCAGCACCTCATACACCGACGGATACGCCGGCCGCTCCACATAGCGCCCCGCGCCCGCCTCGGCGCGCAGGTCACCATCAGCCCAGACCACTTTGCCCTGGCTGATGGTATGGCTGGGGACGCCACGTACAGTGCGGCCTTCGAAGATGTTGAAGTCCACCCGTTGGTGGTGGGTCTGCGCCGAGATGGTGCGCGTGCCTTGCGGGTCCCATAGCACCAGATCGGCATCGGCCCCTACGCGGATGGCGCCCTTGCGTGGGAACAGGTTGAAGATCTTCGCCGTGTTGGTAGAGGTCAGTGCCACGAACTCGTGCATCGACAGGCGCCCGCTGTTGACCCCGGCATCCCACAGCACCGCCATGCGGTCTTCGATGCCGGCGGTGCCATTGGGGATGCGGCTGAAGTCATCCCGGCCCATGGCTTTCTGTTCGGCACAGAAGCAGCAGTGGTCGGTGGCGGTGGTGTGCAGGTTGCCCGCCTGCAGGCCGCGCCACAGCGCCTCCTGGTGCTCGCGCGGGCGGAACGGCGGGCTCATGACGTAGCCGGCGGCTGTGGCCCAGTCCGGGTCACGGTAGACGCTGTCGTCCAGCAGCAAGTGGCCAGGCAGCACTTCGCCGTAAACCGGTTGGCCCTTGGCCCGCGCATAGGCGATTTCATCCAGCGCCTCGCGGCTGGAAATGTGCACCAGGTACAGCGGTGTACCGAGGGTTTCGGCAATGCGGATGGCGCGGCTGGCCGCCTCGCCTTCAACCTGCGAAGGGCGCGACAGGGGGTGCGCTTCCGGCCCGGTCAGGCCCTGTGCCAGCAGCTTTTTCTGCAGGTGGAACACCAGCTCGCCATTTTCGGCATGCACGGTGGGCACTGCACCTAGCTGCAGGCAGCGCTCGAAGCTGGCCACCAAGGTGTCGTCGGCCGCCATGATGGCGTTCTTGTAGGCCATGAAGTGCTTGAAGCTGTTCACCCCATGCTTGGCCACCAGTTCGCCCATCTCTTCGGCCACCTGCTCGCTCCACCAGGTGACGGCGACGTGGAAGCCATAGTCGCTGGCACTTTTCTGGGCCCAGCCGCGCCAGGTGTGAAACGCCTCCAGCAGTGACTGCTGCGGGTTGGGAATGACGAAGTCGATGATCGATGTGGTGCCGCCCGCCAGGCCGGCCGCGGTACCGCTGAAGAAGTCTTCACTGGCCACGGTGCCCATGAACGGCAATTGCATATGGGTGTGCGGGTCGATGCCGCCCGGCATCAGGTATTGCCCGCTGCCGTCGAGGATCTCGCAATCGGTCGGCGCTTCCAGGCCAGGCCCGACTGCACGGATCAGGCCATCGGCACACAGCACATCGGCGGGGTAACTCTCTTCGTGGGTAACAACGGTGGCGCCACGGATCAACAGGGACATGCCGTTTTCCTCGCAGGCTGACCGGTCTTGGCCGGTTCTTGGAATTTTCGGAAGCAGGGCGGGCAGGTGTTAATCCTGTCATACCTGACAAAATTCGAGGCTAGATGCTGATCCTGAATTCGGCAAGAAAATTTCCTATTTATTTTGTGGTTTTTAAATCATTGATTTACATGAATTAAATATTTAGAGCCCGCTGAATTCGGGGCCTCCAGGGTTTTTGACTAACTTGACAAGATAGAAAATTGGTCGAGATTTCTAAGGCACTCATACGCGTGTGTACTCCGGCCATCGAATTAGCCCGATGAGCAGACAACTCGAAAAAGTCTGGAGAAAGGCCCATGCAACAGAGCAGATCGCAAGTGGTCGAGCAGGATGGCCTGTTCGAGCTGGCCGAGGGCAGTGATGTTCTCGACAGCCCGCGCTACAACCACGACATCGCACCGACCAAGGTGCACCAGCGCACCTGGAACAAATGGCACATCACGGCCCTGTGGGTAGGCATGTCCATCTGCGTGCCAACCTACACCCTCGGCGGCGTGCTCACAGCCTACTTTGGCCTGAGCGTTGGCGAGGCGCTGCTGGCGATCCTGCTGGCCAACATCATTGTGCTGATCCCGCTGACCCTCAACGCGTTCCCCGGCACCAAGTACGGCATCCCGTTTCCGGTGCTGCTGCGCTCGTCGTTCGGCATTCTGGGCTCCAACGTGCCGTGCCTGATTCGCGCCGTGGTGGCCTGCGGCTGGTTCGGGATCCAGACCCTGTTCGGCGGGCTGGCCATCCATCTGTTCCTGGGTTCGGTGTTCGACGGCTGGAAGGCCCTGGGCGGTGTCGGCGAGGTGATCGGGTTTATGATCTTCTGGTGCCTGAACCTGTGGGTGGTACTGCGGGGCGCCGAGTCGATCAAGTGGCTGGAGACGCTTTCGGCGCCGCTGCTGGTGGCCGTTGGGCTGGGCCTGCTGGTGTGGGCCTTGCCACACATGTCGATGACCGAACTGCTGGCGCAACCGCCCAAACGCCCTGAAGGCGCCAGCGTGGTCAGCTACTTCTGCGCTGGGCTCACGGCCATGGTCGGCTTCTGGGCCACGCTGTCGCTGAACATTCCCGATTTCAGCCGCTATGCCCGCAGCCAGAAGGACCAGATCCTCGGGCAAATCTTTGGCCTGCCGCTGACCATGTTCCTGTTCGCGGCCTTGGGCGTGGTGCTGACTGCGGCCTCGGCGTCGCTGGTGGGCGAAACGGTGTCCGACCCGGTCAGCCTGATCGGCAAGATCCACAGCCCGTTCTGGGTCGCCCTGGCCATGGCGCTGATCGTGATCGCCACCCTGTCGACCAACACTGCGGCGAACATCGTGTCGCCGACCAACGACTTCCAGAACATCGCCCCGCGCCTGATCGGGCGCAGCCGTGCGGTGTGGCTGACCGGCTTCATCGGCCTGGCGCTGATGGGCCACGAGTTGCTGAAGAAACTGGGCTGGATCGTGTCCGACCTGAGCCTGGAAAGCGTGTACTCCAATTGGTTGCTGGGCTACTCCAGCCTGCTCGGGCCGATAGCCGGGATCATGGTGGTGGATTACTTCCTGATCCGCCGGCAAAAGCTGGACCTCGCCGGGCTGTACCGCGACGACGTGTACCCGGCGTGGAACTGGGCTGGCTTCGCCGCCTTCGTGCTGCCCGTGGGGTTGACGGTGCTGGCGATCGGCAACAGCAGTTTCAGCTGGTTCTACGACTATGGCTGGTTCACCGGCTCGCTGCTGGGGGCGGCGTTGTACTACGTGTTCGCCGGCTTGGCGGCGCGCAGCCCGGCGCGGCTGGTCAAGCCCTTGCCCTGAGACCGTGTCTGCTTCTTCGCGGGCATGCCCGCGAAGAGGCCCGAACAGACAACAAAAAAGCCTGAAGGAGAAACCCGTGACCCCTTTCCAAGACATCCTCAAGACCACCGCCCACCACATCGACAGTGCCCGCCTCTGGCAATCGCTGATGGACCTGGCCCGCCTCGGCGCCACGCCCAAGGGGGGTGTCTGCCGCCTGGCCCTGACCGACCTCGACCGCCAGGCCCGCGACTTGTTCGTGCAGTGGTGCGAGGCGGCTGGTTGCACGGTCAGCGTCGATGCCGTGGGCAATATCTTCGCCCGTCGCCCTGGGCGTAACCCCAAGCTGCCACCGGTGATGACCGGCAGCCATATCGATACCCAGCCCACTGGCGGCAAGTTCGACGGCTGTTTCGGCGTGATGGCCGGGCTGGAAGTGCTCCGGACCCTCAACGACCTGGGCGTGGAAACCGAAGCACCGCTGGAGGTGGTGGTGTGGACCAACGAAGAAGGTTCGCGCTTTGCCCCCTGCATGATGGGGTCGGGTGTGTTCGCCGGCAAGTTCACCCTGGAAGAAACCCTGGCCAAGCGCGATGCCCAGGGCACCAGTGTGGGCGAGGCGTTGAACGCCATTGGCTACGCCGGCCCACGTGCGGTGCTCGGGCACCCGGTGGGGGCATATTTCGAAGCGCATATCGAGCAAGGGCCGATACTCGAGGACCAGGCCAAGACCATTGGGGTGGTCCTCGGTGCCCTTGGCCAGAAGTGGTTCGACCTGACCCTGCGCGGCGTCGAAGCCCATGCCGGCCCCACCCCCATGCACCTGCGCAAGGATGCCCTGGTGGGTGCCGCAGCGGTGGTCGAAGCGGTCAACCGCACAGCCCTCGGCCACCAGCCGCATGCCTGCGGCACGGTGGGTTGCTTGCAGGCCTACCCGGGCTCACGCAACGTAATCCCTGGCGAAGTGCGCATGACCCTGGACTTCCGCCACCTTGAGGGCGAACAACTGAATGCGATGATCGCCGAGGTACGAGGGGTCATCGAGGCGACCTGCGCCAAGCATGGCCTGAGCCACGAACTGGTGCCCACCGCGGACTTCCCGGCATTGTACTTTGACAAGGGCTGTGTCGATGCCGTGCGCGATTCGGCCAAGGCCCTGGGGTTGCCGCACATGGACATCGTCAGCGGGGCAGGGCATGACGCGATCTTCCTTGCCGAGCTGGGGCCGGCGGGGATGATTTTCGTACCGTGCGAGAACGGCATCAGCCACAACGAAATCGAAAACGCCGCACCCGATGACCTGGCGGCGGGTTGCGCGGTGTTGTTGCGGGCGATGCTGGCTGCTTCGCAGGCCATTGCCAGCGGCCGCCTGGCAGCCTGATCAGGCGTAAGGGCCACTCCTTCACTGGTCGTGTTTGGCCATAGATCGGCGGAGCCACACCGTCCGTTTGTAGGAGCGGGCCCACCCGCGAACACCGGCGTAGCCGGTGCCAGCCACCGCGCTGGATTCTTCGCGGGCGCGCCCGCTCCCACACAGGCCGCGTCGCGCTTACGAATTCAGTTCTCTGCGCGACAGCGCAGCCCGTAGTGCTGTGTTATCTCCTACAGGGCTGGTTCCAGGTAGCCGTCACGGCCGATGTGATAGCGCTGCAGGTCCTGCGCCAGCACCAGCCGGCCGCGGTAGTGGGCCAGTGCCTCATCACGCACGTCGTTGATGCTCGGGCTGCGCCTTGGGTCGCTCTGATAGCGGGCACTGAAGTGCGTCAGCACCAGGTTGCGCACGCCTGCCGCCTCGGCAAAGCGCGCCACTGCCGCCGCAGTGCTGTGGCCAAAGGTGACCCCGGTCCGCTCCACCACCGCCTGCGTGAAGGTTGCCTCATGCACCAGCACATCGGCGCCACGGGCGGCGTCGGCGAGCAATTGCGGGTTGTCATTGTCACCACACACGATAACTCGCCGGGGCGGGCGCGAGCCACGCAGGTATTCATTGCCATGCAACAGTTGCTCGCCGAATTGCACGGTACGCCCCTTGGCCAGCTCGCCCCACATCGGGCCACGCGGTATGCCCTCAGCCTCCAGGCGCAGGGTGTCCAGGCGGAGTTCGGGGTTGAGTTCGGTAAACACGAAACCTACGCTCGGCACCCGGTGCGACAAGCGCACCGCTGTCACCTGCAGGGTCTGGTTGCGCCAGCCCTGCCAATCTTCCACCGCCAGCAGGCGCAGCTCGAACGGCAGGAAGGTATCACTGGCGGCCAGGCCTTGGCGTAGCCAGCCATGCAGCGCGGCAGGCAAGACAATATTCAGCGGTTGGTTACGGCCACTCATGCCGGCACTGGCGAGCAGCCCGGGCAAGCCAAAACAATGGTCACCATGGACGTGGGTAATGAAGACCGCCTGCAGGTCGCGAACCGACAGCGGCGTGTGCAACAGTTGGTGCTGGGTGCCCTCGCCGCAGTCGACCAGGTACCAGTGGCTACCACTGGCTTCGACTACGGCGGTGGCGCTGACGTTGCGGGCTTTGGTCGGCACCCCGGCGGAGGTACCGAGAAACAGCAGGTCCATGTTGCGGCTCCTTGTGCCAGTCCAGTCGCGCAAAATCGCGCAATACGCAGGGCCTCGTTCCTTCGAGACGAACAACGCCGCACACCTTAGCCGGATTGCCGCAGGCCGTCGATTGCCCGCTAGTCAGCCTGCCGCCAGACCAGCTTGCTGGTGTCGTAGCCTTGTTCGCGGGCAATGCTCAGCAACTGTTCGCGCTGCTGGTCGGTGACCGCAGGGGTGCGCGACAGCAGCCACAGGTACTCACGGTTGGGGTGGCCGACCAGTGCCACGCGGTAATCCTTGTCGTGGTACAGCACCCAGTACTCACCCTTGGTCAGGCCAGGGGCCAGGCGGCTGAACCAGTTGTCGAAGCGTACCCACAATTTGTCAGTCCTGCCCGGCTGCTGGGCTTCAGCAATGCCTTTGGCTTCGTTCACCTCACCGTCCTTTTCCTTGCAGCGGTTGGTCACGTCGATACGGCCATCGGCGCGTAGCCCATAATGAGCCTCGGACTGTACGCAATTACGCTGGAAGAACATCGGCAGCCGCGCCAGTTCGTACCAGGTGCCCTGGTAGCGTTGCAGGTCCACCTGCTGGGTGCGCGGCGGTGCAGGGTGGTCGTTGCCGGCGCAGCCGAGCAAGGCAAGGGTCATGCAGGAAAGCAGCAGCGTGGTGCGTAGCGCCATGGTTGATCTCCTTGAAACGGATGAGTGCTTACCTGGGGTTCGATCCCGCGGCGGGGCAAAAGTTGTATGCGCAAACCATTGTCTGCTCCAGCTGGGTTACCATCCACGATGGTGAACCATCCAACCCTAGGAGTTCCGTTCGTGACTGAATACACCGCATTCAAGGTCGAGCTGACCGATAGCATCGCCCACGTTCAGATCAACCGCCCGGAGAAGGTCAACGCGATGAACGCGGCCTTCTGGGAAGAGATTGTCGATATCTTCCAGTGGATCGACGACACCGACGCCGTGCGTGCGGTGGTCATCAGCGGTGCCGGCAAGCACTTCTCGGCCGGAATCGACCTGATGATGCTGGCCTCGCTGGCCGGGGAGATGGGCAAGGACGTGGGCCGCAATGCGCGCTTCCTGCGCAAGACCATACAGCGCCTGCAAGCCTCGTTCACCGCCGTGGACAGCTGCCGTAAACCGGTGCTGGCGGCGGTGCAGGGCTATTGCATCGGTGGCGCCATCGACCTGATCTCGGCCTGTGACATGCGTTACTGCAGCAGTGACGCGCAATTCTCGATCAAGGAAATCGACATGGGCATGGCCGCCGATGTCGGCACGCTGCAACGTTTGCCACGCATCATCGGCGACGGCATGATGCGTGAGCTGGCGTTCACCGGGCGCAATGTCGCGGCGGACGAGGCGCTGCGCATCGGCCTGGTGAACCGGGTCTATGATGACCACGCCGCGCTGCTGGACGGGGTTTTTGCCATCGCCCGCCAGATTGCTGCAAAATCGCCGATCGCGGTGGCGGGCACCAAGGAAATGCTCAGCTACATGCGCGACCACCGCATCGACGATGGCCTGGACTACATCGCCACGTGGAACGCCGCGATGCTGCAGTCCGAAGACCTGCGCGTGGCTGTGGCCGCGCACATGAGCAAACAGAAACCGACGTTCGCCGACTGATCGGGCCGGCGCACGCGCAGTAAAGGAAACCCGAGATGTCAGCACGCTGGACTACCGCAGTACTCGACCCTCAGATCACCGGCGGGCTGGCCGTGGCGCGCAGCCCGGAAGGGTTTCTGCACGACGCCAACGGCGCGCTGTTCCCTCGTGACTGGCTCAAGCGCCAGGGCCTGGATGTGCTGTGCGAACACGGCATTGGCCACTTCGACGGCCAGCCTGTGTTCCTGCTGGAACTGCGCGCTGCCAGCGACGTGCCCGCTTGCAACTGGCGCGGGCTGCGCGCGTTCATGCTGGAGGGTGACTTCGACACCTACAAGGTTCTGGGTTATGCCGCGCAGATCGGCACCTGGGCTCGCGAGCACCGTTTCTGCGGCAGCTGCGGGCAGGCGATGACACAAATCCGCTGGGAGCGGGCGATGCACTGCCAGCCTTGCGACCTGCGCAGCTACCCGCGTATTTCGCCGAGCATGATCGTGCTGGTGACCCGTGGCGACGAAATCCTGCTGGCACGCTCGCCGCGCTTCGTCACGGGGGTGTACAGCACCCTGGCAGGCTTTGCCGAGCCGGGCGAGTCGGCCGAGGACTGCCTGGTGCGCGAAGTGCGTGAAGAGGTGGCGGTAGAGGTGCAGAACATCCAGTACGTCGGCAGCCAGTGCTGGCCGTTCCCGCACTCGATGATGCTGGGCTTCCATGCCGAATACGCGGGTGGCGAGATCGTCATGCAGCCGGACGAGATCGAGGACGCCCAGTGGTTCAGCGTGCACGACTTGCCGCCGCTGCCGGCTGGGCGCTCTATTGCGCGCTACCTGATCGACCTCTATGTCGCTCGCCGCTTAGGCCTGCCCGAACCAGTGCTGCCACGCTAGGCGCACGGTCAACGCCAGCACCACGGTGATGAACACCGGGCGGATGAACTTGCTGCCGCCGCTGATCGCCGTGCGTGCGCCAAAGAAGGCACCGACCATCACCGACAAGCCCATGCACAGGCCGACGATGTAGTCGACCTGCCCGGAAATGATGAACACCGTCAGCGCCGCGATGTTGCTGACGAAGTTCATGCTGCGCGCCACGCCGCTGGCGCGAACCAGGTCGATGGGGTACAGCAGCAGGGTGCTGACCGTCCAGAACGCCCCGGTGCCGGGGCCGGCCACGCCGTCATAGAAACCCAGGGTAAAGCCCTGCGGCGCCTGCCATTTTTTTCTGATCGGGGCATCGGCGTCCAGCGGTGCCTTGGGCGTGCCGCCGAACAGCAGGTAGAGGCCACAGGCGAAGACGATCACCGGCAGCATCTTGTTCAGCCATTCGGCTGGCATGTAATGGGCCACGATCGCCCCGATCAACGCGCCCACCAGCGTGGCGAACAGCGCCGGGCGCCACTGCGCCGGGTGGAACAGCTTGCGTTTGTAGTAGGTGAAGCTGGCGGTGGCCGAGCCGAAGGTGGAACTGAGCTTGTTGGTACCCAGTACCAGGTGCGGCGGCATGCCGGCTGTGAGCAGCGCCGGGGTGGTGAGCAGGCCGCCGCCGCCGGCGATGGCATCGATGAAACCGGCGACGAAGGCGACCAGGGCCAGAATCAGCAGGGTGAGGGGTTCTACGGTAAGTTCGAAGGGCATGGGTTTTTGGCAGGTGCGGGAAAAAGGCCGGAGCGGGAATGGCCACTCCGAGGCCCGGGATGGTAATCCTCGCAGGCCAAGGTTGTCAGCACCAGTTTTTCCCTTCAGACGCGGTCCCGCATCCGGTACCAGGCCTTGGCGGCGGCTTCCAGCGGTGCTGCCAGCAGGTTACCGCCGGGGAAGTGGCCATTGTCGATGCCTTGGTACAGCGTCAGCAGGTCGTCATCGCCCAGGATGGCGTCGCTGACTGCCCGTGCCGCTGCCAGGGTCGGCAGCACGCCGTGGCCGGAGAAACCCTGCAGCCAGTAGCGTTGGTCCGCGCGGCCGACGTCCGGGGTGCGCTGGATGCTGCAGTCGATGTGGCCGCCCCAGGCATAATCGATGGCCACCCCGGCCAGTTGCGGGAACACCCGCTCCAGGTGTGGGCGGGTGGCGCTGGCGACATCCTTGGGAATACCGCCCAGGTAGGTGCAGCCGCCGCCGAACAGCAGCCGGTGGTCCGGGGTCAGGCGGAAGTAGTCGGGGACGAACTGGTTGTCGATCACGCAGCTGTTGCGCGGCAGCAGCGAGCGGGCGAGGTCGGCGTCCAGCGGTGCCGTGGCTACCTGATAGGAACCAACCGGCAACAGGCGGCGCGCCAGGCCGCGGTCGAGGCGGTCGATATAGGCGTTGCAGGCCAGCACCAGCACGTTGCAGCGTACTTCGCCTTGCTCGGTACGGGCGACGTAGCCGCTGCCGGCCTGCTGGTAGTCGAGCACCTGGCTCTGCTCGTAGATGCCCCCGCCAGCGGCCTCGATGGTGCTGGCCAGGCCCTGGGCCAGCTTCAGCGGGTTGAGGTGAGCACCTTTGGCGTCGTACAGCGCGGCTTGGTAGCGTGAGCTGTGGATCCATTGCGGCAGCTCGTCGCGACCGATCAGGCGCAGGGCGTCGTAGCCCCATTTGTGCTCGGCGTCGTGCAGGGCTTCTGCGAGTACCTTCACACGGCGCGGCAGCACGGCGGTCCACAGGCTGCCCTGCCGGTAATCGATGTCGAAGCCATGGCGCTCGGGCAGTTCGCGCATTTCGTCGGCGGCCCAGCACATGCTGGTCCACAGCCGCCGGGTGCGTTCGACGCCCAGGGCCTTTTCCAGCGGCGCCATATCGCAGGACCAGCCCAGTAGCGCCTGGCCACCGTTGCGACCGGACGCGGCCCAGGCCACGCGGCTGGCATCCAGCAGCGCCACGCGCTTGCCGGCCTGGGTCAGGCGCAGGGCGGTGTGCAGGCCGCTGAAACCGGCGCCGATGATCAGCACATCGGTGTCGTGGCGACCTTGCAGGGTAGGGCGCAGAGGGATGCTGGCGGGGTAGGTCTGGGCGTAGTAGCTGGCGACGTGCTGAGCGGATTGCTTGAACATGCGTGGGCCTGATGAAATTTATTGTGATTATTTTCATGAAAATCTAGCATCGTATTTTCATGATGCCAACTTGTTCGTTTTTCCACCGTGGTTGGATATATGATCGGATGCCGCTTTGCGGCCCTTGCGCGACACAAGGCCCTATCAGGAAAAAACCATGCGCCGCCTGCCTTCATTGACTGCCTTGCGCACCTTCGAATGTGCTGCCCGCCACGGCCACTTCGGCCGCGCCGCCGCCGAATTGTGTGTCACCGACAGCGCTGTCAGTCACCAGATTCGCCAACTTGAGGAGCAACTCGGTGTTGCCCTGTTCGAGCGTGTCGGCCGTCAGGTACGCCCCAGTGCCGAAGCCGGGCGCCTGCTGCATCACCTGCAACAGGCCTTCGAACTGATCGGCAAGGCCTGCGACGAACTGCGTGACCCTGGCTCCCAGGCGGTGTTGCGGGTGGCGGTGACCGCTGAATTGGCACAGAAATGGCTGGTGACGCGCCTGGCTGACTTCAGCAGCCGTTACCCGCACATCACCCTGCACCTGCACGATCAGCCGATCGATGCCGGCGCTCCGGCACTGGATGTCGACCTGGCCATCACCTACGGTACCAGTGCTCTGGACGCCAGCACGCACTTCGTCCGGCCCTTGCCGCTGCTGCAGTTCTTCCCGGTGTGCAGCCCGGGGCTGTTCAACCAGGGCGGCCTCAAGCGCCCGCGCGATCTGGTGCGCCACTGCCTGCTGCATGATGACCAGGACGGCCGCACCTGGACCACCTGGTTGGCCACCCACGCCGAAGACGCCTTGCCCACCCGCCAGTTGTATTTCCCCCACGCCGCCCTGGCCCTGGAGGCTGCATTGCTGGGGCAGGGCATCGCGATGGGGGACAACCTGACCTGTCAGGCTGATTTGCAGAGCGGCCGGCTGGTACGTCCGTTCAGTGCCAGTGTGACGGCACAGGGGCAGTACGCGCTGGTGTGCGAGCGGCTGCGCCTGGAACGGGCGCCGGTGGCCGAATTCATCGACTGGTTCATTGAACAGCTGGGTGACAGTTGAATTGAATTCAGCTATCGCTGAGTTTTCATCGTTGGATGCCCAGCGCGGGGCGGCGTAGCGTGCAGTCATCGCTCACCGACACGAGGTTGATCCATGGCACGTTCGCTCACTACCACCCCCAAAGCCGATGGTTTCCGCTTGCCTGGCGAATTCGAGCGCAAGGCGCGATGCTGGCTCGGTTGGCCCGAGCGCCCGGACGTATGGCGCAATGGTGCCAAGCCTGCGCAGAAAGTCTGGGTCGATATCGTCAGCGCAATCGCGTCCAGTGAGCCCGTCACGGTCTGCGCCTCTGCTGCCCAGTACGCCAACGCCCGGCGCATGCTGCCGCCGCAGGTGCGGGTGGTGGAAATGACCTGCAACGACACCTGGTTTCGCGACAGCGGTGCTTGCTTCGTGGTGAACGACAGCAGCGGTGAGGTGCGCGGCGTCGACTTCGAGTTCAACGCCTACGGTGGGCTCGACGGTGGCCTCTACTATCCGTGGGACAAGGACGACCAGATCGCCCAGAAAATGCTCGAAATCGAAGGCCTGGACCGTTACCGCGCCCCATTGATCGCCGAGCTTGGCGGTATTCAGAGTGACGGCCAGGGCAGCCTGTTGACCACCGAGCAGTGCCTGCTCAACCGTAATCGCAACGCGCACCTGGGCAAAGCCGAGGTCACCCGCCGCCTGGAGGATTACCTGGGCGCGGACCAGGTGATCTGGTTGCCCCGTGGCTGCAAGTTCGACGAGACCGATGGCCATGTCGACGACCTGGCGTGCTTCGTGCGCCCAGGCGAAGTGGTGCTGCAGTGGACCGATAACCGCGATGACCCGCAGTGGGAGATCTATCAGGAGGCCTACGACATCCTGCGCAGCACCCGCGATGCCCGCGGTCGAGAGCTGAAGGTACACAAGCTGCCCCAGCCCGACGTATTGCAGTGGACTGCCGAGGAGGCGGCAGGCTTGGACCAGGTCGAAGGGACTCACCTGCGCGAGGCCGGGACCCGCATCTGCGCGTCGTACATCAACTACTACGCCGGCAACTCGGCTATCGTCGTGCCGTTGTTCGGTGACCGCAACGACAGCGTCGCCCAGGCGACCCTTGCCGAACTGTTCCCCGAGCACCGCATCATCGGCATCGACAACTCCCGCGAAATCCTGCTCGGTGGCGGCAACGTCGCCTGTATCACCATGCCGCAATACGCCGGAGGCCGCCGCTGATGAAACTGACCACGCTGGCGGCTGCGGCCGCCCTTGGCTGCACGGCATCGGTGGCCCTGGCGGCCGACGCACAACAGCCCAGCGTCAATCTGTATATCTGGGGCGAATACCTCGCCCCGGATACCCTGCGCAATTTCGAGAAGGAAACCGGCATCCGGGTGGTCGCCGACCATTTCGACTCGCTGGAAACCGCTGAGACCAAGCTGCTGACCGGGGGTAGCGGGTACGATGTTGTGCTCAGTGCCGGCCAGCACCTGAGCCGCGCGATCGCCAGCGGCGCCTTGCAGCCGCTGGACAAAGCCAAGGTGCCGCACCTGGCGGGCATCGGCGAGGAGTTTCGCCAGCACATGGCTGTCTTCGACCCAGGCAACCGCTACGCCGGGACCTATGCCTGGGGCACCACCGGCGTGGGTTACCAGCAGCAGGCCGTGACCATGCGCATGGCCGACGCACCGCTGGGCAGTTGGGCTATGCTGTTCGACCCGCAAGTGGTGGCGAAATTCGCCGACTGCGGGGTCAGCCTGCTCAACGACCCCAATGAAGTGTTCGCCGCGGTGATGCGCTACATGGGCCTGGATATCAACCAGCAGCGCCTTGAAGACCTGAAGGCGGCAGAAGCACAGTTGCGCAAGGTCCGCCCGTACATTCGTTACTTCGACAACGATCGCAACATCAACGACCTGGCCAATGGCGAAACCTGCGTGGCGATGTCGTGGAACGGCAATGTGGCTATCGCCCAAGGGCAGGCGCAGCAGGCGGGCAAGGCGTTCGTGCTGGATTACAGCATTCCGCAGGAAGGCACGTTGATCTGGCTGGATGCGCTGGTGGTGCCCAAGGATGCGCCGCACCCCGAGGCGGCCTGGAAGCTGATGGATTACCTGATGCGCCCGGAAGTGATCGCGCCGATTACCGATACCATTCACTACGCCAATGCGATCACTGCGGCTGATGGCCTGGTGGATGCAGATATTCGCAATGCCCCGGGGACCTACCCACCGGCTGAGGTGAGGGCGCGGTTGTATAGCAAGAATGACAATGGCAAGGCATTCAACCGCGAGCTCACCCGCGCGTTCAGCCGGTTGAAAAGCGGTACCTGATGGGTGATTTGCAGTCACCGTACTCGCCTCTTCGCGATTAAGTGTCAGGTTGCTGCCTTCCTCCGAGGCTGACGCGGTTTGCCAGCCGCCGGCTTGCTCCCAGTCGGTTTGCTTTTTCCAGCACCGCTACGCCGCTTCTTCTTCCACGGCGGCGCCGCCCCGGCTGCCGGCCCGCTGATGGTCATGCGCATACCCTGGCAACGCTCCACCAACTTGCCCATCCATGCCGACTGCCGGGCGACGAAGTCTTGCAGGCTCATCTCGCCACTCTGCACCATGTCCAGGGCCTGCTCCCAGATGGCCGTCGTGCCTGGGTCGGCGATGGCACGGGGCACGGCGTCGATCAGGCTGAACGCGGCAGGCGTGGCCGACAATGCCTTGCCGTTCTTCACCAGGTAGCCGCGGTCTAGCAGCCCCTGGATGATGCTCGCCCGAGTGGCCTCGGTGCCGATGCCGGTGGTTTCCTTGAGCTTTTGTTTCAGCCGCGGGTCGTCCACCAGCTTGGCGACGTTCTTCATTGCCTTGATCAGGTCGCCCTCGGTGAAGGGCTTGGGTGGCTGGGTCCACAGGTCTTTGAGTTGCAGGCCTTGCACGCTGCAGTCCTGGCCTTCGCGTAATGCTGGCAGCACCTGGGCGGGGGGCGCCTCGCGGCCTTTGCTCGGGGTCAGGGCTTCGGGCAGGGCGCGGCGCCAGCCGGGCTCGACGATCTGCTTGCCCACCGCGCGCAGGGCATGGCCCGCGCAGTCGAAGTCGGCCTGGGTGCGGTCGAACTCGTGGTTGGGCAGGAACTGCGCCAGGTAGCGGGCGCGGATCAGGGTGTACACCGCCTTATACTTGGCTGGCAGGCGCGCCGGGTCGCTGGCAGCGGCAGTGGGGATGATGCCGTGGTGGGCACTGACCTTGGCGTCGTTCCAGGCCCGCGAGCGGCGTTGCGGCTCGAGGTAGGGCTGCAGGGGCGCCAGGCTGGCATCGGCCCGTTGCAGGGCGGCGAGGATGCCTGCTGCCTCGGCGTGCTGGCTTTGCGGCAGATAGCCACAGTCGCTGCGCGGGTAGGTGATCAGCTTGTGGGTTTCGTACAGCGCCTGGGCGATGTCGAGGGTTTCCTGGGCGCCGAGGCCGAATTTTTTCGAGCACAGCTCTTGCAGGGTACCGAGGTCGAAGGCCAATGGCGCTGCTTCGCGCACGCGCTCGGTGGCCACCTTCATGGCCCTTGCGGTGGCGGCCTGGCCGATATCGGCAGCCGCTCGTTGCGCCAGTGCCTGGTTCAGGCAGCGCCCCTGGTCGTCACAGGCGTCTTCCGGCGCCCGCCATTGCGCGTTGAAACCCTGGCCGGCGTGTTCCAGTTGCACGTCGATAGCCCAGAACGGCACCGGCACGAAGTTCGCGATGCTGCGGTCGCGGTCAACCACCAGGCGCAAGGTGGGCGTTTGCACCCGACCCACGGGTAGCACGCCCTGGTAGCCGGATTGCCGGCCCAGCAGGGTGAACAGCCGGCTCATGTTCATGCCGATCAGCCAGTCGGCGCGCGAGCGGCCCAAGGCGGAATGGTACAGGTTGAAGGTTTCGTGCCCCGGCAGCAGGCGCGCCAGGGCCTTGCGAATGGAGGCGTCGTCCAGCGCCGACAGCCACAGGCGCTGCACCGGGCCACGGTAGCGACAATGCTCGACCAGCTCACGGGCGATCATTTCCCCTTCACGGTCGGCGTCGGTGGCAATTACCAGCTCGCGCGCTTCGCCAAGCAGGCGCTTGACCGCCTTGAACTGGCTGGCGGTCTTGGGTTTGACCAGCATCTTCCATTTGTCTGGAATGATCGGCAGGTCGGCCAGGTTCCAACGCTTGTAGCGTTCGTCGTAGCTGTCGGGCGGGGCGGTTTCCAGCAGGTGGCCGATGCACCAGGTTACGCAGACGTCGGTGCCTTGCCAGCAGCCGTCGCCCTTGCGGGTGGCGCCGAGCACTTTGGCGATGTCTTTTGCCTGGGAGGGTTTTTCGCAGAGGAACAGGCGCATGGCCGGGAACGCTTCATCGGGGAATGATGAGCACTAGGATGCGCAAGCAGGGGCGCGGAGGCAAGTTTTATCTGGATGGATGTACAGCTTTTTGTGAGTGAGCATGTCACCTGCCTGCGCCGGCCTCTTCGCGGGTTACCCGCGAAAAGGCCGGTAAAGGCTATGGGTCAGGGGCGCGAGTCGCGCACCATGTCCACGTGCGGGATGCCGGCTTCGAGGAACTCTTCGCTGACTACGCGGAAGCCCAGCCGCTCGTAGAACGGCGTGGCGTGGACTTGGGCGCTGAGCATCTGCTGCTTCAGATCACGGTTCTGCGCTTCGACGATCACCGCATTCATCAGTGCGTCACCCACCTTCAGCCCGCGCCAGTCCTTCAATACCGAGACCCGGCCGATGGTGCCATCGGGCAGCAGGCGGGCGGTGCCGATCGGATAGTCCCCTTCCAGGGCCAGGAAGTGCACGGCGGTCGGATCTTCCGAGTCCCATTCCAGCTCCGGCGGCACGTGCTGTTCGGCGATGAACACCGCTTCACGGATACGGCGGATGTCGGCGTTGTCCTTGTGCCAGTCGGCGAGGCGCACACGAATCTTATTCATTGGCGAATCCCAGGCTTCCTTGTTTCACCAGCTGCTGTACCAGCATAAGGCCATCTTCATCCTGCAGCCATTCGCCGAGGTTGTCGATGTGCAGGGCGTCGGCCGCGCACACCAGTTTCAGCAGCTCGCGCAGCTTGCCAGGCAATGGGCAGCTGCGGCCGCTGGCGAACAGCAGCAGGTCGTCTTCGAATTCCGACCAGGCCAGGCGGGCACTCGGGTTGCGGATCAGGATGGCGCCTTGCTCCAGCGCATCGACCAGCTCCTCTTCGCTCAGCTCTTCGCCGACGATCTGTTCCGGGTAGCGCGGCTCGGTCATGAACTGGCCAAACCAGGTCAGCAGCAGGTCCTTGTCGTTCATGTGCTTGTCGAGCAGCGCCTTGAGGCGGTCGAGGGCGTCATGCTGGATCTGGTGCGGGTCGCTGGCAGGCTGGGCGTCGGCGTCGCTGTAGCGCTCTTCGTCGGGCAGGAACTGGCCGAGGAAGTCGGTGAAGTGGGTGAGTACTTCGGCGGCGCTAGGGGCACGGAAGCCAACCGAGTAGGTCAGGCACTCGTCCACGGCAACGCCGTAGTGGGCCAGGCGTGGTGGCAGGTACAGCATGTCACCTGGCTCCAGGGTCCATTCTTCGCCCTGCTCGAACTCGGCCAGGATACGCAGGTCGGCATGCTCCAGCAGCGCGCTGTCGCTGCTGCACATCTGGCCGACCTTCCAATTGCGCTGGCCGTGGCCCTGCAACAGGAACACGTCGTAGTTATCGAAGTGCGGGCCAACGCTGCCACCAGGGGCAGCGAAGCTGATCATCACATCATCGATGCGCCAGCTGGGCAGGAAGCGGAAGTTCTCCAGCAGCTCGGCGACTTCCGGAACGAACTGGTCGACGGCCTGTACCAGCAGGGTCCAGTCTTTTTCCGGCAGCTCGGCGAAGGTCTCTTCGGTGAACGGGCCACGGCGCAGTTCCCACGGGTGGGCGCCATGCTCCAGCACGATACGCGACTCGACTTCTTCCTCCAGGGCCAGGCCAGCCAGCTCGTCGGGGTCGATTGGGCTGATGAAGTCCGGGAAGGCCTGGCGCACCAGCAGCGGCTTTTTCTGCCAGTAGTCGCGCATGAATTCGCGGGCCGAGATGCCGCCGAGCAGCTGCAGTGGAGTATCAGGATTCATGTTCAACCTATTGAAAAAACGTAATTTTCGTACGGGAATAAAAACGCCCGGCCAGGCCGGGCGTTGTATGCGGCGGTCCGCTTAGACGCGTTTGGCCTGGGCTGCCGCGTTACCGATGTAGGTAGCAGGGGTCAGCAGCTTGAGCTCGGCCTTGGCTTCGGCTGGCATGTCCAGGCCGTCGATGAAGGTCAGCAGCGCTTGTGGGGTGATGCCCTTGCCACGGGTCAGCTCTTTGAGCTTTTCGTAGGGGTTTTCGATGTTGAAGCGGCGCATCACGGTCTGGATCGGTTCGGCCAGCACTTCCCAGCAGGCGTCCAGGTCGGCGGCGATGCGGGCTTCGTTCACTTCCAGCTTGCCGATGCCTTTGAGGCTGGCTTCGTAGGCAATGACGCTGTGGGCGAAGCCCACGCCCAGGTTGCGCAGCACGGTGGAGTCGGTCAGGTCACGCTGCCAGCGCGAGATCGGCAGTTTGCTGGCCAGGTGCTGGAACAGGGCGTTGGCGATACCCAGGTTGCCTTCGGAGTTTTCGAAGTCGATCGGGTTGACCTTGTGCGGCATGGTCGAAGAGCCGATTTCGCCGGCGACGGTCTTCTGCTTGAAGTAGCCCAGCGAAATGTAACCCCATACGTCACGGTCGAAGTCGATCAGGATGGTGTTGAAGCGGGCGATGGCGTCGAACAGTTCGGCGATGTAGTCGTGCGGTTCGATCTGGGTGGTGTACGGGTTGAACTGCAGGCCCAGCTCGTCTTCGATGAAGGCACGGGCGTTGGCTTCCCAGTCGATCTGCGAGTAGGCCGACAGGTGGGCGTTGTAGTTGCCCACGGCGCCGTTGATCTTGCCCAGCAGCGGTACGGCGGCAACCTGGGCGATCTGGCGCTCCAGGCGGTACACGACGTTGGCCAGTTCCTTGCCCAGGGTGGTCGGCGAAGCCGGCTGGCCGTGGGTGCGCGACAGCATCGGCACGTCGGCGTGAGCGTGGGCCAGGGCACGAATGGCCTCGGCGATCTGGCGCATCAGCGGCAGCAGCACGTCGTCACGGCCAGCACGCAGCATCAGGGCGTGGGACAGGTTGTTGATGTCCTCGCTGGTGCAGGCGAAGTGAATGAACTCGCTGACCTTGGCCAGCTCAGGCAGCTGGGCGGCCTGCTCCTTGAGCAGGTATTCGATCGCCTTGACGTCGTGGTTGGTGGTGCGCTCGATTTCCTTGACGCGCTCGGCGTGCTCAAGCTTGAAATCGCTGGCCAGGGTGTCCAGCAGGGCGTTGGCCTCGGCGGAGAACGCCGGCACTTCGCCGATTTGCGGGTGGGCGGCCAGGCGCTGCAACCAACGCACTTCGACCAGGGCGCGGAAACGGATCAGGCCGAATTCGCTGAAGATGGGGCGCAAGGCCTGGGTTTTGCCGGCGTAACGGCCGTCTACAGGGGAAACCGCAGTGAGCGAAGAAAGCTGCATGGGGTGTTCTCGGACAGTCAGGCTTTTGGAAGGGGGCATATCATACATGAAAAATACGCCTGGGTCGGGTGGCTGACCAAAGGTCGGCCCAATTTGGATCTGGTGGCAGGCCCTGTGGGAGCGGGCATGCCCGCGAACACCGGCGTAGCCGGTGCCATATACCGCGTCGCCTGCTTCGCGGGCATGCCCGCTCCCACAAGGGGCTGCCCAGCCCGTCAGTTGGTGCTGCGCATCATGTCGTACAGCTCGTTCAGCAGTTTGCGCCGGCTGAACACCAGTTGCCAGCGGTGGCCGCCCAGCTGGCGCCACAGGCGCGCGGCGCGGATGCCGGCGAGCAGCAGGGCGCGGATTTTCGAGGCGTTGCTGGCTTGCTGCAGGAAGCGCATGTCGCCGTGTACCTGGATGCGCTGGCGCAGGGTGCTCAAGGTGTCCTGGTACAAGGCTCCGCTGGAAGCGATGACATTTTCGTGGACCAGGCCGAAGTGATCGGCCTGCGACTGGATTTGTGGCAGGCGGTTGCCGATGGTGTCGAGCAGGTCGCCACGCTTGTTCAACTGACGCTCCAGGCCCAGCATCGACAGGGCGTAGCGCAGGGGCTCGCGCTGCAGGCTGCTGGGGTCGCGCTCCAGGGCGCCGACCAACGCGCGATAGCCATCGCGCAAGTTCAGGTCGTCGCCGCCGAACACTTCCAGGGTGTCTTTGGGGTCGCGTACCAGCAAGCTGCCCAGCATGCAGCCGATGTTGGCCTCGCTGGCCTGGCCGGTGCGGGCGATGCGGTCAACCAGTACGGCTGCCTGGAAGACGCCGCCCAGGGCAATCAATTGCTCGCGCAGTGTGCTCATGCCCGCGGGCTCCACGGCTCGGCCGCCTCGATCACGCCGCCACCCAGGCACACCTCGCCATCATAGAACACCACCGACTGGCCCGGCGTCACGGCGCGCTGGGGCTCGTCGAACACGGCGCGGTAGCCGCCGTCGGTCAGCGCCAGGGTGCAGCGCTGGTCGCTCTGCCGGTAGCGTACCTTGGCGGTGAGCTGGCGCGGGCTGCTCAGGTCTACCGAGTTGACCCAGAAGATTTCCGACGCGAGCAGGGCGCGGGAGAACAACCATGGGTGTTCGTTGCCCTGGCCGACCACCAGCACGTTGCGGGTCAGGTCTTTGTGCAGCACGTACCAGGGCTCGTCACCGGCGTCCTTCAGGCCGCCGATACCCAGGCCCTGGCGCTGGCCGATGGTGTGGTACATCAGGCCATGGTGGCGGCCGATCACCTCGCCTTCGGTGGTTTCGATATTACCTGGCTGGGCGGGCAGGTACTGCTTGAGGAAGTCGCTGAAGCGGCGTTCACCAATGAAGCAGATGCCGGTGGAGTCCTTTTTCTTGGCGGTGGCCAGGCCGTGTTTTTCGGCAATGGCGCGGACCTCGGGTTTTTCCAGTTCGCCCACCGGGAACAGCGTGCGGGCGATTTCCTTGCCGCCAACGGCGTGCAGGAAATAGCTCTGGTCCTTGTTCGGGTCCAGGCCTTTGAGCAGTTCGGTAACGGCGCCGGTGTCGCGGCGGCGTACATAGTGGCCGGTGGCAATCAGGTCTGCACCCAGCGACAGGGCGTAGTCGAGGAACGCCTTGAACTTGATTTCGCGGTTGCAGAGGATGTCCGGGTTGGGCGTGCGACCGGCCTTGTACTCTTCGAGGAAGTGCTCGAACACGTTGTCCCAGTACTCGGCGGCGAAGTTGGCGGTGTGCAGCTTGATACCGATGCGGTCGCACACGGCCTGGGCGTCGGCCAGGTCTTCACGGGCGGTGCAGTATTCGGTGCCGTCGTCTTCTTCCCAGTTCTTCATGAACAGCCCTTCCACCTGGTAGCCCTGCTCGATGAGCAGAAGGGCGGAGACGGAAGAGTCCACGCCGCCGGACATGCCGACGATGACGCGGGTCTTGGCGGGGTCTTTGAGTGCTGGGCTGGTCATGGGTACCGGTGTGTATCAAGGGGGAAAAACGCCGATTCTATCAAAACCGCGGCGCTACGTCAGTCGCGCAGCAGCGCAAGGCTGTGCAGCGGGCCTGCAAGGTAGTCGTCCAGGCAGCGCGGCACCAGCTCGCTGCGCCAGCGGGTGGGGTCGGCCAGCAACTCTTCGCGGGTCAGCCAGACAGCGCGGACGATGTCGCTGTCCAGGGCCAGGTCGGCATGGTGGCGCACGGGGCGGGCGGCAAAGCAGATGCGCTGGTAGGTCACGCCGTTGCTGGGCGCGGTGTACAGGTAGATGCCGACCACGCCGGTGAGCTCGACTTCCCAGGCGGTTTCTTCCAGGGTTTCGCGCAGGGCGGCCTGGGGCAGGGTCTCGTTGGCTTCCAGGTGCCCGGCGGGCTGGTTGAAGACGTGCCGGTTGGCTTTGAATTCCTCGACGAACAGGAATTTGCCGTCCTGCTCGATGATGGTGGCGACGGTGATGTGGGGTTGCCAAGACACGGTCGATGCTCTCCCTAAGTAGCAAGTAGCAAGTAGCAAGTAGCAAGTGGCAAGTGGCAAGTGGCAAGTAGCAAGTTGAAGCAATCCGCGTACCGCTTCGACTTGTGGCTTGTAGCTTGTAGCTTGAAACTTGCAGCTGAAAAAGCACAAACCCCGGTGCGTGGCCGGGGTTTGTGCTGTTACGTCAAGCGGACCTTACAGGGCGGCGATGGCGCTGTTCAGAGTTTGGCTTGGGCGCATCACCTTGGCGGTCAGCTCGGCATCCGGGGCGTAGTAGCCACCGATGTCGGCTGGCTTGCCCTGAACGGCGTTGAGCTCGGCGACGATGGTCTCCTCGTTCTCGGTCAGGGTCTTGGCCAGTGGGGCGAAGCGTGCCTGCAGGGCGGCGTCGTCGCTCTGTGCAGCCAGGGCCTGGGCCCAGTACAGGGTCAGGTAGAAGTGGCTGCCGCGGTTGTCGATACCGCCAACTTTGCGCGATGGCGACTTGTTGGTGTCGAGGAACTTGCCGGTTGCCTGGTCCAGGGTGCTGGCCAGAACCTTGGCGCGCGGGTTGTCGTAGGTGTTGCCCAGGTGCTCCAGGGAAGCGGCCAGGGCCAGGAATTCACCCAGCGAGTCCCAACGCAGGAAGTTCTCTTCGACCAACTGCTGCACGTGCTTGGGTGCCGAACCGCCGGCGCCGGTTTCGAACAGGCCGCCGCCGCTCATCAGCGGCACGATCGACAGCATCTTGGCGCTGGTGCCCAGTTCCATGATCGGGAACAGGTCGGTCAGGTAGTCGCGCAGTACGTTACCGGTAACCGAGATGGTGTCCTTGCCTTCGCGAATGCGGGCCAGGGAGAACTTGATGGCGTCGACCGGGGCCATGACACGAATGTCCAGGCCGGTGGTGTCGTGATCCTTCAGGTACTTTTGCACCTTCTCGATCATCACGCCGTCGTGGGCACGGGCCGGGTCCAGCCAGAACACCGCTGGGGTGTTGCTCAGGCGGGCACGGTTGACGGCCAGCTTGACCCAGTCCTGGATCGGCGCGTCCTTGGTCTGGCACATGCGGAAGATGTCACCGGCCTCGACGTTCTGCTCCAGAACCACGTTGCCCTTGCTGTCGACCACGCGAACCACGCCGTCGGCCTTGACCTGGAAGGTCTTGTCGTGGGAGCCGTACTCTTCGGCTTTCTGCGCCATCAGGCCAACGTTCGGCACGCTGCCCATGGTGGTCGGGTCGAAGGCGCCGTTGGCCTTGCAGTCTTCGATGGTGGCCTGGTAGATGCCGGCGTAGCAACGGTCCGGGATCACTGCCTTGGCGTCTTGCAGCTCGCCAGCGGTGTTCCACATCTTGCCCGAGTCACGGATCATGGCCGGCATCGAGGCGTCGACGATCACGTCGCTCGGTACGTGCAGGTTGGTGATGCCCTTGTCGGAGTTGACCATGGCCAGGGCCGGGCGCTGGGTGTACAGGGCCTGGATATCGGCTTCGATCTCGGCCTGCTTGTCAGCTGGCAGGTCCTTGATGCGGGCGTACAGGTCGCCGATGCCGTTGTTGGCGTTGAAGCCGACTTCGGCCAGGGCGGCGGCGTGCTTGGCCAGCACGTCGTTGTAGAACTCTTCGACGATGACGCCGAACATGATCGGGTCGGAGACCTTCATCATGGTGGCTTTCAGGTGTACCGACAGCAGCACGCCGGTGGCCTTGGCATCGGCGATCTGCTCGGCGATGAAGGCCTTCAGGGCCTTGCGGCTCATGGTTGCGCAGTCGATGACTTCAGCAGCCTTGACCGCGGTCTTTTCCTTCAGCACGGTGGTGCTGCCGTCTTTGCCGACCAGTTCGATACGTACGCTGTCGTCAGCTTCGATCAGTGCAGCTTTTTCGCTACCGTAGAAGTCGCCTTGGGTCATGTGGGCGACGTGCGACTTGGAGTCGGCGGCCCAGGCGCCCATCTTGTGCGGGTGCTTGCGCGCGTAGTTCTTGACCGACAGCGGTGCGCGGCGGTCGGAGTTGCCTTCACGCAGGACCGGGTTCACGGCCGAACCTTTGATGCGGTCGTAGCGGGCGCGGGATTCTTTCTCTTGCTCGGTGGCCGGCTCGTCGGCGTAGTCAGGGATGTTGTAGCCCTTGCCTTGCAGCTCCTTGATCGCGGCTTTGAGCTGCGGTACCGAGGCGCTGATGTTCGGCAGCTTGATGATGTTGGCTTCAGGGGTGGTAGCCAGCTGGCCCAGTTCCGCCAGGTGATCGCCTACTTGCTTCTCTGCGCCCAGTTGCTCCGGGAAGGCGGCAAGGATACGGCCAGCCAGGGAGATGTCGCGAGTTTCGACAGCGATGTCAGCCGAAGCGGTGAAAGCTTCGATGATCGGCAGCAGCGAGTAGGTGGCGAGGGCAGGGGCTTCGTCGGTGAAGGTATAGATGATCTTGGAACGGGTGGGCATGCGGGTTAACTCTCTGTGTGCTGAGCGTGCTCGAGTCTCGTGGTGCGCAGGGTAAGGCGCATCGCCCTGGCAAGCCATGAGCGGAAAGTCGAGAAGCTGCGAGCGGTGATGGTGGATGCATCAGTCGAGCGTCAAGTGCTGAACTGCGGTAACAGCCCAGGCTTTGGCAGCCAGGCGGAAAAGGCCCGGCTTTTCGGCCGATCACGGCCCAGGGCGGTCCGCATTTTCCTGGGATTCGCCCCGATGACCCAACGGTCGCGGCGGAGTATACCAAACCATTTGGCCTAATCAGCAAGGCCAAGTGATATCGGCCCATTTATAAGACCAAAGACTGAGGGGCAATGTGGCGTAATGCCGCAGTGCTGGCGGGGTGTTCTGCGCGGGCGCGCCCGCGCCCACGCCGTCAGCTTGCAGGTCGGCAGATGTGGTTTAGGCTCATTGCTACGCTTGATGTCCAACCCACACCCGATAGCGGAGTAGTGCAAGCATGGCATACCAGAAAATCAAGGTTCCGACCGACGGCGCCAAGATCACCGTCAATGCAGACCATTCGCTCAACGTGCCCGACCAGCCGATCATTCCCTACATCGAAGGCGACGGGATCGGCGTTGACGTCTCACCGGTGATGATCAAGGTGGTCGATGCCGCTGTGCAGAAAGCCTATGGCGGCAAGCGCAAGATCGCCTGGATGGAGGTGTACGCCGGCGAAAAGGCCACCCAGGTCTACGACCAGGACACCTGGCTGCCGCAGGAAACCCTCGACGCCGTGCGTGACTATGTGGTGTCGATCAAGGGCCCGCTGACCACCCCGGTGGGTGGCGGCATCCGTTCGCTGAACGTGGCTTTGCGCCAGCAGCTGGACCTGTATGTGTGCCTGCGCCCTGTGCTGTGGTTCCAGGGCGTGCCAAGCCCGGTGAAAAAACCGGGGGATGTCGACATGGTGATCTTCCGGGAGAACTCCGAAGACATCTATGCCGGCATCGAATGGAAGGCCGGTTCGCCGGAAGCAGACAAGGTGATCAAGTTCCTCAAGGAGGAAATGGGCGTTACCAAGATCCGTTTCGACCAGGACTGCGGCATTGGTATCAAGCCGGTTTCCCGCGAAGGGACCAAGCGTCTGGTACGCAAAGCCCTGCAATATGTGGTGGATAACGACCGCGAGTCGCTGACGCTGGTGCACAAGGGCAACATCATGAAGTTCACCGAAGGTGCCTTCAAGGACTGGGGCTACGAAGTGGCGCGTGACGAGTTCGGTGCCGAGTTGCTCGACGGCGGGCCGTGGATGAAGTTCAACAACCCCAAGACCGGCCGCGAAGTGATCGTCAAGGACGCCATTGCCGACGCCATGCTCCAGCAGATCCTGCTACGCCCGGCCGACTACGATGTTATCGCCACGCTCAACCTCAACGGCGACTATTTGTCTGACGCCCTGGCGGCGGAGGTGGGCGGCATCGGTATCGCCCCGGGGGCCAACCTGTCCGACACCGTGGCCATGTTCGAGGCTACCCACGGCACGGCGCCCAAGTATGCCGGGCAGGACAAGGTCAACCCGGGTTCGGTGATTCTTTCGGCAGAAATGATGCTGCGCCACATGGGCTGGACCGAGGCCGCCGACCTGATCATCAAAGGCACCAATGGCGCGATTGCGGCCAAGACCGTGACTTACGACTTCGAGCGCCTGATGGACGGTGCCACGCTGGTGGGAAGTTCGGGCTTCGGCGATGCCATGATCAAACATATGTAAGCGAATGTGAAACGGCCGCTTCTGGTAAAGAAGCGGCCTTTCTTTTCGTTTACCCGCTGGCAGGGCAGTCGGTCAGGCGTCGGCCGTGCTGCCCGCGGGCTGTGCACTGGCCGGCGCGGGCGCAGCCGTGGATGCACTGCTGATGTTGACGGCGTGTAGACCTTTCGGGCCTTGGATGACATCGAAGGTCACGGCTTGGCCGGCCTTGAGCGTCTTGTACCCGTCCATCTGGATGGCTGAATAATGAGCGAACAAGTCGTCGTTCTTGCCCTCTTCATTGACGAATCCATAGCCCTTGGCATTGTTGAACCACTTGACTTTACCGCTTGCCATCCCTATGTCCCTCTGCAAAGGACTCCATCACTGGAGTATCATCCACTTCATCCGCATACGAACCTTGCGAAAAAATCTGGTTGACTGCGCGGATCTTTATCGACCACGGTGGGTTCCTATTGGTTGTAACACCGTTTTGCCGATAGTCAAGGTCATGCAGCGGCTGCACCAATGGCCGTTCGCAGGGTCAACCCACAACCTTAACCTGTCGATGTGATGAAATTCTTTCCATGCATGCACACAGCCAGATTCGACTAACATTCAATCAGGATCGTCCTCAATCGAATGAGGACGATGGCTCCGGTCTGGCGGTTCAGGAAGCCAAGCCGATCCTGCAGGCGCCACCGATGTACAAGGTGGTTTTGTTCAACGATGACTACACACCGATGGATTTCGTCGTCGAAGTGCTCGAGACGTTCTTCAGTCTGAACCGCGAGCTGGCGACCAAGATCATGCTGACCGTCCATACCGAGGGGCGGGCAGTGTGCGGATTGTTTACCCGTGACATCGCCGAAACGAAGGCTATGCAGGTCAACCAATACGCCAGGGAAAGCCAGCATCCGCTACTCTGTGAAATCGAGAAGGACGGTTAATCGCCGACCACTTGGGTATGAGGTGAAGCTATGTTAAACCGCGAGCTCGAAGTCACCCTCAATCTTGCCTTCAAGGAGGCCCGTTCGAAGCGTCATGAATTCATGACCGTCGAACATCTGCTGCTGGCACTCCTGGACAATGAGGCTGCCGCGACCGTTCTGCGCGCCTGTGGCGCCAATCTCGACAAGCTCAAGCACGACCTGCAAGAGTTCATCGATTCGACCACGCCGCTGATTCCTGTCAACGATGAAGACAGGGAAACCCAGCCAACCCTGGGCTTCCAGCGTGTGCTGCAACGCGCCGTGTTCCACGTACAAAGCTCTGGCAAGCGTGAAGTGACCGGCGCCAACGTACTGGTGGCGATCTTCAGCGAACAGGAAAGCCAGGCCGTGTTCCTGCTCAAGCAGCAGAGCGTGGCCCGCATCGATGTGGTCAACTACATCGCCCATGGCATCTCCAAGGTGCCGGGGCATGGCTCGCAATCCGAGAGCGACCAGGACATGCAGGACGAAGAGGGTGGTGAAACCTCTTCTTCCAGCAACCCGCTGGACGCCTATGCCAGCAACCTCAACGAGCTGGCGCGTGCTGGCCGCATCGACCCGCTGGTTGGCCGCGAGCAGGAAGTGGAGCGCGTTGCGCAGATCCTTGCCCGCCGCCGCAAGAACAACCCGCTGCTGGTGGGTGAGGCCGGGGTGGGCAAAACGGCGATTGCCGAAGGGCTGGCCAAGCGTATTGTCGATGGCCAGGTGCCTGACCTGCTGGCACAGAGCGTGGTGTACTCGCTCGACCTGGGCGCGCTGCTGGCCGGTACCAAGTACCGCGGCGACTTCGAGAAGCGCTTCAAGGCGCTGCTTGGCGAGCTGCGCAAGCGCCCGCAGGCCATTCTGTTCATCGATGAGATCCACACCATCATCGGTGCCGGTGCGGCGTCGGGTGGGGTAATGGATGCGTCCAACCTGCTCAAGCCGCTGTTGTCTTCGGGTGAAATCCGCTGCATCGGCTCCACGACCTTCCAGGAATTCCGTGGCATCTTCGAGAAGGACCGTGCCTTGGCGCGGCGCTTCCAGAAGGTAGACGTCAGCGAACCCTCGGTTGAAGACACCGTGGGCATCCTGCGTGGCCTGAAAGGGCGGTTCGAAAGCCACCACAATATCGAGTACAGCGACGAAGCCCTGCGCGCCGCCGCCGAGCTGGCCTCGCGCTACATCAATGACCGGCACATGCCGGACAAGGCCATCGACGTGATCGACGAGGCTGGCGCCTACCAGCGCCTGCAGCCGGAAGCCAGCCGCGTCAAGCGCATCGACGTGCCGCAGGTGGAGGATATCGTCGCCAAGATTGCGCGAATTCCGCCGAAGCATGTCAGCAGCTCCGACAAGGAACTGCTGCGTAACCTGGAGCGCGACCTGAAGCTGACCGTTTTCGGTCAGGACCAGGCCATCGATTCGCTGTCCACGGCCATCAAGCTGTCGCGTGCTGGCCTCAAGGCACCTGACAAGCCAGTGGGTTCGTTCCTGTTTGCCGGCCCTACCGGCGTCGGCAAGACCGAAGCGGCCCGGCAATTGGCCAAGGCGCTGGGTGTGGAGCTGGTGCGCTTCGATATGTCCGAGTACATGGAGCGCCACACGGTTTCGCGGTTGATCGGTGCACCGCCCGGCTATGTCGGGTTCGACCAGGGTGGTCTGCTGACCGAGGCGATTACCAAGCAGCCGCACTGCGTGTTGCTGCTCGACGAAATCGAGAAGGCGCACCCGGAAGTCTTCAACCTGCTGCTGCAGGTGATGGACCACGGTACCCTTACCGACAACAACGGGCGCAAGGCCGACTTCCGTAACGTGATCCTGATCATGACCACCAACGCCGGCGCGGAAACCGCGTCGCGGGCCTCGATCGGCTTCACCCATCAGGACCATGCGTCCGATGCGATGGAAGTGATCCGCAAGAGCTTTACGCCAGAGTTCCGCAACCGCCTGGATACCATCATCCAGTTTGGCCGCCTGAGCACCGAAACCATCAAGAGCATCGTCGACAAGTTCCTTATCGAACTGCAGGCGCAGCTTGAAGACAAGCGCGTGCTGCTTGAGGTCAGCGACGAGGCCCGCGGCTGGCTGGCGGCCTCGGGGTATGACGCGCAGATGGGCGCGCGGCCGATGGCGCGGTTGATTCAGGACAAGATCAAGCGGCCGCTGGCCGAGGAGATCCTGTTTGGTGAGCTGGCCGAGCATGGCGGTGTGGTGCACGTCGACTTGCGCGATGGCGAGTTGGTGTTCGACTTCGAGACCACGGCTGAAGTAGCGTGATACATGGGGCTGCAACGCAGCCCCTTACAAACTTGAAGGCATGAAAAAGCCCGGCACTTGGCCGGGCTTTTTCATGGCTGGAGCTTAGCGCGCACGGTAGGTGATGCGGCCCTTGCTCAGGTCATAAGGCGTCAGCTCGACGCGAACCTTGTCGCCAGTGAGAATACGGATGTAGTTTTTGCGCATCTTTCCGGAGATGTGCGCGGTTACGACGTGCCCGTTTTCCAACTCCACGCGGAACATGGTGTTGGGCAGGGTGTCGACGACAGTACCTTCCATTTCGAAGCTGTCTTCTTTCGACATGCAGTTGAGCCCTCGGTGTCCAGTGTTGGCCCGACGCATATCCGCACCGGGCAAAAAAAGTGGCGTGGATTATGCCGGAAAACTGTGTGTCAAGCCAATGCTTTCAGTTGAGGGTGACCCAGCGCTGGTTTATCAACAATTCGATGGGTCGATACTGTGTCTTGTAGTTCATCTTCTTGCAGTTCTTGATCCAGTAGCCCAGGTACACCGCCTCCAGATCCTTGCGCAGGGCTTCGCCGATTTGCCAGAGAATGGCGAAACGGCCCAGGCTGCGGCGCTCTTCGTCGGGCTCGTAGAAGGTGTAGACCGCTGACAGGCCATTGGGCAGCACGTCGCACACGGCCACTGCCATCAGCCGGCCGGCCAGGCGAAATTCGTAGAACCAGCAGAAGGGCAGGTCCCGCACCAGGAAGGTGGAAAACTGGTCGCGGCTGGGTGGGTACATGTCACCGTCGGCATGGCGGGTTTCGATATAACGCCGGTACAGCTCGAAGTACTCTTCCTTGAACGCCGGCCGCGCTGCGCTCACGCTGAGGTCGGCATTGCGCTTGAGAATGCGCCGCTGCTGGCGGTTGGGAATGAAGCGGGCCGCGGGAATGCGCGCCGGTACGCAGGCGTTGCAGTTCTGGCAGTGGGGGCGATACAAGTGGTCGCCACTGCGGCGAAAACCCATGTCCGACAAGTCGGCATAGACGTTTACGTCCATCGGCTGGCTGGGGTCGAGGAACAGCGTGGTTGCCTGCTCGTCGGGCAGGTAACTGCAGGAGTGGGGTTGAGTGGCATAGAACTTCAACCGCGCCAACTCTGTCATGATCAACCCCTCGGTGAGACTTTGTTCTAAGTGTAAGCCAGCCAGGGAAAACCGCCTAGGCAACCACCCAGGTCGCGCTGTTGGGCTGGTCGAGGTGGCGGGCCAGGTAGCGGGCGAACTCGGCGCGGCTGATGGCATGGGCGCCGAGGCTGTGCAGGTGGTTGGTAGGCATCTGGCAATCGATCAGTACGAAGCCGGCCTGGCGCAGGTGCTCGACCAGGGTCACGAAACCGACCTTGGAGGCGTTGTCGGCGCGGCTGAACATCGATTCGCCGAAGAACAACTGGCCCATGGCCAGGCCGTACAGGCCGCCGACCAGTTCGCCGTGCTGGCGTACTTCGACCGAGTGGGCAATGCCGCGACGGTGCAGTTCGCAGTAGGCGTTGCGCATGGTATCGGTGATCCAGGTGCCGTCGGCGTAATCGCGGGGGGCGGCGCAGGCGTCGATCACCGCCGGGAAGTCGCTGTCGAAACTGACCTGATAGCGCCCCTGGCGCATCAGCTTGGCCAGCGAGCGCGATACGTGAAGCTGGTCGGGCAGCAACACCGTGCGCGGGTCGGGTGACCACCACAGGATCGGCTGGCCGTCCTGGTACCAGGGGAAGCAGCCATGGCGGTAGGCCTGCACCANNCAGCCTGGGCGGTGGCCCTCCCCCAGCCGTTCGGGGCTCAGGTCGCCGCCGGCGGCGAGCAGGCCGTTGGGTTCGTGCAGGGCCTTTTCCAGGGGCGGGAAGGTCAGCGAGTCGCGGGTCAGCCAGGTGAGCATGGTCTATCGTGCGGTGGGGGAGGGGAGCGGGCAGCATGGCGTGCGCGCCCGGCAGGGTCAATGGCTGAGCGCCGGCAGCGGCGGCCAGGGCCGGCACGGCCGCGGAATTCGGGCAATTTCCTGCACATTGATGAAACCACAGGCACCATCCGCTACATTTGCTGTCATACCTGTGCAAAAACACAGCATAAGCCTTTGTCACGAAAGAAAATGCGTGCTCAAATTGCAGGCATGTGAAAGTCGCCCCCGCTTGAGCGCCTTATGGCGCGCCGTCATGGCAGTGGGCGGGCAGTAATGTTAAAAGTAGTGGTTCATTGGCCGCACTGCCGGCCGAGCACTATTGGACGCGCAACACGCGCAGGAATAGACGTGTTTTGAAGAAATCCACCGCAACCCCAGCTCCCTTGCCCGTGCCCCTGTGGCGGCAGCAGCTGCATTATCGCCTCAAGGAAGGTGCGTTGATCGCCGTTGGCGCTCTGTGCCTGTACCTGTGGATGGCGCTGCTGACCTACGACACCTCGGATCCGGGCTTCAGCCACACCGCCACCGTCGACCAGGTGCAGAACGCCGCCGGGCGTGCCGGTGCCTACTTTGCCGACATACTGTTCATGGTGTTGGGTTACTTCGCCTATATCTTCCCGCTGCTGCTGGCGGTGAAAACCTGGCAGATCTTCCGCCAGCGCCATCAGCCCTGGGACTGGAGCGGCTGGCTGTTTTCCTGGCGGCTGATCGGTCTGGTGTTCCTGGTGCTGTCGGGGGCCGCGCTGGCGCACATCCACTTCCATTCGCCTGCGAGCTTGCCGTTTTCTGCCGGCGGCGCCCTGGGCGAGAGCCTTGGCGACCTGGCGCGCAACCTGCTGAACGTGCAGGGCAGTACGCTGATGTTCATCGCCCTGTTCCTGTTCGGCCTGACCGTGTTCACCGACCTGTCGTGGTTCAAGGTGATGGACCTGACGGGCAAGATCACCCTCGACCTGTTTGAACTGGTGCAGGGCGCCGCCAATCGCTGGTGGGAAGCCCGCAACGAACGCAAGCGCCTTGAAGCGCAGTTGCGTGAGGATGAGCCTGTAGTGAAGGCCGCGCCAACGGTCGCCGAGAAACGCGAACCCGCCAAACCGGCGCTGCGTGAGCGCATCTTCAAGCGTGAAGAGGCGCCGGCAGCGGTGGTCGAGCCCCGCGAGCCGACCCTCGGGCGCGAGCCCGTTGCCCCGGTGCGCGAACCGGCCCTGGCCCGCGAGCCGGTGGTGCCGCCCCGCGAGCCAAGCCTTGCCCGTGTGCCGTCGTCCACGCCAACCATCGTGCCCCCGGCCGCAGACAAGGCGCCAGAGCCAAGCAAGCGGGTGATGAAAGAGAAGCAGACGCCGCTGTTCATCGACAGCGCCGTGGAGGGCACGCTGCCGTCGATATCCATCCTCGACCCGGCAGAACAGAAGAAGATCGAGTACTCGCCAGAATCCCTGGCCGGTGTCGGTCAGCTGCTGGAAATCAAGCTCAAGGAGTTCGGCGTTGAGGTCTCGGTGGACTCCATCCACCCAGGCCCGGTGATCACCCGTTACGAAATCCAGCCTGCCGCTGGCGTCAAGGTCAGCCGTATCGCCAACCTGGCCAAGGACCTGGCACGGTCGCTGGCGGTGACCAGCGTGCGTGTGGTCGAGGTCATCCCCGGCAAGACCACCGTGGGTATCGAGATCCCCAACGAAAACCGCCAGATGGTGCGTTTCTCCGAAGTGCTGGCCACGCCGCAGTACGACGAGCAGAAGTCCCCTGTCACCCTGGCCCTGGGCCACGACATTGGCGGCAAGCCGGTCATTACCGACCTGGCCAAGATGCCCCACCTGTTGGTGGCCGGTACCACGGGTTCCGGTAAGTCGGTGGGGGTCAACGCGATGATCCTGTCGATCCTGTTCAAGTCCAGCCCGGAAGACGCGCGGCTGATCATGATCGACCCGAAAATGCTCGAGCTGTCGATCTACGAAGGCATTCCGCACCTGTTGTGCCCGGTGGTCACCGACATGAAGGACGCCGCCAACGCCCTGCGCTGGAGCGTGGCCGAGATGGAGCGCCGCTACAAACTGATGGCGGCCATGGGGGTGCGTAACCTGGCCGGCTTCAACCGCAAGATCAAGGACGCCCAGGAAGCCGGGGAAATCATCCACGACCCGCTGTACCGCCGCGAAAGCATGGACGACGAGCCGCCGGCGCTGAAAACCCTGCCGACCATCGTGGTGGTGGTCGATGAATTCGCCGACATGATGATGATTGTCGGCAAGAAGGTCGAAGAACTGATCGCCCGTATCGCGCAGAAAGCGCGTGCGGCGGGCATTCACCTTATCCTCGCCACCCAGCGCCCGTCGGTGGACGTGATCACCGGTCTGATCAAGGCCAACATCCCGACCCGCATGGCCTTCCAGGTGTCGAGCAAGATCGACTCGCGGACCATCATCGACCAGGGCGGTGCCGAACAGCTGCTGGGCCACGGTGACATGCTGTACATGCCGCCGGGCACCAGCCTGCCGATCCGGGTGCATGGCGCGTTCGTTTCCGACGACGAGGTGCACCGCACGGTCGAGGCGTGGAAGCTGCGCGGCGCCCCAGACTACAACGACGACATTCTCAATGGCGTGGAAGAAGCCGGCAGCGGCTTCGACGGCGGCGGCGGTGGAGGTGATGGTGACGATGCCGAAACCGATGCGCTGTATGATGAAGCGGTGCAGTTCGTGCTCGAGAGCCGTCGTGCTTCCATTTCTGCTGTGCAGCGCAAGCTGAAGATTGGCTACAACCGTGCCGCCCGCATGATCGAGTCGATGGAAATGGCCGGCGTCGTTACCCCGATGAACAGCAACGGCTCGCGGGAAGTAATTGCCCCAGGCGGCCCGCGCGACTGATGAACACCCTGCCGGGCGCCAGTGTTGGTGCCCGGCCTTTTCAATGCTCAATGAGGATTCCCATGCGCGCGATTCGCATGCTGTTGGTTTCTGCCCTGACCCTGGGCTCGGTTACCGCTTATGCCGGTGAGCAGGATGTACAACGCCTGACCCAGTTGCTGGAAAAGTCACAGACCATCGAGGCCAATTTCTCCCAGCTGACCTTGGGCGCCGATGGCACCAGCCTGCAGGAAACCTCGGGCAAGATGACCGTCAAGCGTCCGGGCCTGTTCTACTGGCATACCGACGCACCGCAGGAGCAAGTGGTGGTGTCGGACGGCAAGAACGTCACCCTGTGGGACCCGGACCTGGAACAGGCCACCATCAAGAAGCTCGATGTGCGCCTGAACCAGACCCCGGCGCTGCTGCTGTCGGGTGATGTGTCGAAAATCAGCCAGAGCTTCGACATCACCTCGAAGGAGCAGGGCGAAGTGATGGACTTCACCCTCAAGCCGAAAACCAAGGACACCTTGTTCGACTCGCTGCGCGTGTCGTTCCGCAAGGGCCTGATCAATGACATGCAGCTGATCGACAGCGTCGGCCAGCGCACGAACATCCTGTTCAATGGCGTCAAGGCCAACCAGGCGGTGCCGGACAGCAGGTTCAAGTTCGACATTCCCAAAGGCGCGGACGTGATCAAGGAGTAACCAGAGCTCGCCATGGACCTGTTTCGAAGCGAACCTGTCGCCCAGCCCCTGGCGGCCCGCCTGCGCCCGTCCAACCTGGACGAGTACGTAGGCCAGGAGCACCTGCTGGCGCGCGGCAAACCGCTGCGCGAGGCATTGGAGCAAGGCGCGCTGCACTCGATGATCTTCTGGGGCCCGCCAGGGGTAGGCAAGACCACCCTGGCGCGGCTGCTGGCGCAGTTCTGTGATGCCCATTTCGAAACCGTGTCGGCGGTACTGGCCGGGGTCAAGGAAATTCGCCAGGCGGTGGAGGTTGCCAAGCAGCAGGCAGGGCAATACGGCCGCCGCACCATTCTGTTCGTCGACGAGGTGCACCGCTTCAACAAGTCGCAGCAGGATGCCTTCTTGCCCTACGTGGAAGACGGCACCCTGCTGTTCATTGGCGCCACCACCGAAAACCCCTCGTTCGAGCTTAACAACGCACTGTTGTCGCGGGCGCGGGTGTACGTGCTCAAGAGCCTGGACGAGGCGGCGTTGCGCAAGCTGGTCGACCGTGCCCTCACCGAGGATCGTGGCCTGGGCAAGCGCAACCTGCGGGTGGGCGACGATGCCTTCAAGATGCTGATGGCCGCCGCAGACGGCGATGGCCGGCGCATGCTCAATTTTCTCGAAAATGCCTCGGACCTGGCCGAAGACGGCAGTGAAATCGACGTCGAGATGCTGCAGAGCCTGTTGGGCGACAGCCGTCGCCGTTTCGACAAGGGCGGCGAAGCCTTCTACGACCAGATTTCCGCGCTGCACAAATCGGTACGCGGCTCCAACCCGGACGGCGCCCTGTACTGGTTCGCGCGCATGCTCGACGGCGGCTGCGACCCGCTGTACATCGCCCGCCGTGTGGTGCGCATGGCCAGCGAAGACATTGGCAACGCCGACCCGCGGGCGCTCGGCTTGTGCCTGGCCGCCTGGGATGTACAAGAGCGCCTGGGCAGCCCCGAAGGCGAGCTGGCGGTGGCCCAGGCCATCACCTACCTGGCCTGTGCGCCGAAGAGCAACGCGGTGTACATGGGCTTCAAGACCGCCCTGCGCGAAGCCGCCGAGCATGGCTCGCTGGAAGTGCCACTGCACTTGCGCAATGCGCCCACCAAGCTCATGAAGCAACTGGGTTATGGCGACGAGTACCGCTACGCCCATGACGAGCCCGACGCCTATGCGGCCGGTGAGGACTACTTCCCCGATGCACTCGAGCCGCGCCAGTACTACCAGCCGGTGCCGCGCGGCCTGGAACTGAAAATCGGCGAGAAGCTGCGCCACCTGGCCGACCTGGACCGCAACAGCCCCCGTCAGCGGAGAAAACCATGATTGCCTTGATCGCTGCCGTGAGTGCCGGGGGCGTGGCCGGTACGTTGCTGCGCTTCGCCACCGCCAATTGGGTCACCGCCCACTGGCCACGGCACTTCTATGCCGGTACGCTGGCGGTCAACCTGGTTGGCTGCCTGCTGATCGGCCTGCTCTACGGCTTGTTCCTGCACAAGCCACTGGCGCCGGTTGAGTTGCGCGCCGGCTTGATCGTCGGCTTCCTTGGTGGCCTAACAACTTTTTCCTCTTTTTCGCTCGATACCGTGCGCCTGATGGAAAGCGGGCAAGTGCCGCTGGCCTTGGGCTATACCAGTATCAGCGTAGTGGGCGGGCTGCTCGCGACCTGGGCCGGCCTGTCCCTGACCCGTTTCTGAACCAACACCTACCTATAACGAGAGAACGATATGCTCGATTCCAAACTGTTACGCGGCCAACTTCAGGAAGTGGCGGATCGCCTGGCCTCCCGTGGCTTCAGCCTGGATGTCGCGCGCATCGAATCACTGGAAGAACGCCGCAAGGCGGTGCAGACCCGTACCGAGCAACTGCAGGCCGAGCGTAACGCCCGTTCCAAGTCCATCGGCCAGGCCAAAGCCAAAGGCGAGGACATCGCCCCACTGATGGCCGATGTCGAGCGCATGGCCAATGAGCTGGCGGCCGGCAAGGCCGAGCTGGACGAGATCCAGGCCGAGCTGGACGGCATCCTGCTGACCATCCCCAACTTGCCGGATGCCAGCGTACCGGTCGGTGCCAGCGAAGACGACAACGTTGAAGTGCGCCGTTGGGGCACCCCGCAAACCTTCGATTTCGATATCAAGGACCACGTTGCCCTGGGTGAACTCAGCGGTGGCCTGGACTTCGAAGCCGCCGCCAAGCTGTCCGGCGCACGCTTTGCCGTGCTGCGCGGGCCGATTGCCCGCCTGCACCGCGCCCTGGCGCAGTTCATGATCAACCTGCACACCGGCGAGCACGGTTACGAGGAACACTACACCCCGTACCTGGTGCAGGCCCCAGCGCTGCAGGGCACTGGCCAGTTGCCGAAGTTCGAAGAAGACCTGTTCAAGATTACCCGCGAAGGCGAGGCTGACTTCTACCTGATCCCGACTGCCGAGGTGTCGCTGACCAACCTGGTGGCAGGCGCGATTCTGGATGCCAAGCAACTGCCGCTGAAGCTGGTTGCCCACACCCCGTGCTTCCGCAGTGAAGCGGGCGCTTCTGGCCGGGATACCCGCGGCATGATCCGCCAGCACCAGTTCGACAAGGTCGAGATGGTGCAGGTGGTGGAGCCGGCGAAGTCGATGGAAGCCCTGGAAGGGCTGACGGCCAACGCCGAGCGCGTGCTGCAGCTCCTGGAGCTGCCGTACCGCGTGCTGGCCCTGTGCACCGGCGACATGGGTTTCGGCGCGGTGAAAACCTATGACCTGGAAGTGTGGGTGCCGAGCCAGGACAAGTACCGTGAAATCAGCTCGTGCTCCAACTGCGGCGACTTCCAGGCGCGCCGCATGCAGGCCCGCTGGCGCAACCCGGAAACCGGCAAGCCGGAACTGGTACACACCCTCAACGGGTCCGGCCTGGCGGTTGGCCGTACCTTGGTTGCGGTGCTGGAAAACTACCAGCAGGCCGACGGCTCGATCCGCGTACCAGAGGTGCTGAAGCCTTACATGGGCGGCGTCGAGGTCATCCGCTAAATGGATTATCTGCCGCTGTTCCACAAGCTGCAGGGCGGCCGTGTTCTGGTCGTCGGCGGCGGTGAGATCGCCTTGCGCAAAGCGCGCTTGCTGGCGGATGCCGGGAGTGTGCTGCGCGTGGTGGCGCCGGACGTCGACGGCCAGTTGGCTGCGTTGGCCCGGGAAGGTGGCGGTGAGGTGCTGGTGCGTGGCTACCAGGCCGCCGACCTGGTCGGGTGCCGGCTGGTGATCGCCGCCACTGACGACCCTGGGCTGAACGCGCAGGTGTCGGCTGATGCGCAGGCCGTCAGCCTGCCAGTCAACGTGGTGGACGCGCCGGCCTTGTGCACGGTGATCTTCCCGGCGATTGTCGACCGTTCACCGTTGGTGATTGCGGTGTCCAGTGGCGGGGACGCTCCGGTGCTGGCGCGTCTGATTCGCGCCAAGCTGGAAGCCTGGATCCCGGCTGCCTACGGTGAGCTGGCCGGGCTGGCGGCGCGGTTCCGGCACAAGGTCAAGTCCTTGTATCCGGATGTGAACCAGCGCCGTGGCTTCTGGGAGACCGTGTTCCAGGGCCCGATCGCCGAGCGCCAGCTGGCCGGGCAGGGCGCCGAAGCCGAACGCCTGTTGCAGGCGATGGTGGAGGGCGCACCGGTGCAGCAGGGGGGCGAGGTGTACCTGGTTGGTGCGGGCCCAGGCGACCCGGACCTGCTCACCTTTCGCGCCTTGCGCCTCATGCAGCAGGCCGACGTGGTGCTGTATGACCGCCTGGTGGCCCCGGCGATCATCGATATGTGCCGGCGTGATGCCGAGCGTATCTACGTTGGCAAGCGCCGCGCTGACCACGCCGTACCGCAGGACCAGATCAACCGCCTGTTGGTTGACCTGGCCCAGCAAGGCAAACGCGTGCTGCGCCTGAAGGGCGGCGACCCGTTCATCTTTGGGCGCGGTGGCGAAGAGATCGAAGAGCTGGCCGAGCATGGCATCCCCTTCCAGGTGGTTCCGGGTATTACGGCGGCCAGTGGCTGTTCCGCCTATGGCGGCATTCCATTGACCCATCGCGACCATGCCCAGTCGGTGCGCTTCGTGACCGGGCACCTCAAGGATGGCACCAGCAACCTGCCATGGAACGACCTGGTAGCGCCGTCGCAGACCCTGGTGTTCTACATGGGTTTGGTGGGCTTGCCTACGATCTGCGCAGAGCTGATTCGCCATGGGCGTGCGGCCAGTACCCCGGCGGCCCTGGTGCAGCAGGGCACTACGCGTAACCAGCGGGTGTTCACCGGTACCTTGGCGGATTTGCCGGAGCTGGTGGCCCAGCATGAAGTGCATGCGCCGACCCTGGTGATTGTTGGGGAAGTGGTGCAGTTGCGCGACAAGCTGGCCTGGTTTGAAGGTTCGCAGAACAGCTGAACCCGCCGAGGCCGCTTTGCGGCCCATCGCGACACAAGGCCGCTCCTACACCAAGGCACTGCGCTGAACTGCGCCCCTGACGT
>NZ_AEWE02000066.1:0-42549 GCF_000190455.2 Pseudomonas sp. TJI-51 | reverse complement strand
GGGTTCATGGATCGCACTCATCAGGACGGATTCGTTCCCTGATTTGCTCCGATCTCCCCAAATCGTCCGTGTAGCAACCGAGGTAGTCTCCGGAAGAATTTTTCTCCTTAGCTGCGGGCTGTATGAATTTACAGTACAGCTGTTTCGCGTGAGCTGCGTCAGGCGTAGACTCCTCGGATTTTTCGATTTTGACCGTGATAAGGTCTCTTGAAAGAGAATTCGTTAGCGTGGCAAATGTCGCTTGAACAATACCTTTCCATTTGTGACAATTATCCGCCACTGGCTCATCAAAAGGATCCAAAGGCGTGTTTTTGACATTGTTCGGATGGGAATTCTTCCTCGAAACATATTCGCGTTCGGGAATATTCCTTGACTATTACTTTTCCATCTGTGAGAATCATATCTGGCTCTTAGGCCTTCACTTGGTTTTCAACAAGGTGGTAGTTAAGAAACATGGACAGCGCACAGATCACAAGCCTGGTCACGGCACTTGAGAAGTTCCACGACCTGGACCCCAAAATGCCCATCCGGCAAGTCATCTACCTGCTCACTCTTGCCCAGCAAAAGGAGCCTGTAGGTATCTCGGAAATGGCCGACCTGGTTGGGGTAGGTGTAGCTGTCGCATCCCGCTACGCTGCGAGCTACGGGCGTGGTGGGCGCACGGACGCTGGATTGGGCTTCCTGGTCGCTAAGGAAGACCCGAACGATTGGCGTAAGAAGCAACTGGTGTTCACTGACACCGGGCGCAAATTCATCGAAAACTTGTTCGAATCTGAGGACAAAAATGCCCATATACAGGAAGGGAAATAAGTATCTAGTCTCGCTTGGGTCACGTAACGACCGCTACCGACAAACGTTCGCCACAGAGGAAGAGGCGAAGGCCGATGAGGCCAGAGAGCTCGCAAGGAGGGCCGCGCTACCCAAGGCGGTACGTGGCGAAGGCACCGGCACCATTTCCCCGCTGAAATCCCGCAAGACCCTTCAAGAAGCCTACGACCTGACATTCCGACTGGAGTGGAAGGGTGGCAAGTCTGAAAAAACGATGACACTCAATGGCGGCAACGTGCTGAAAGCACTAGGGGCCGATACGCTGCTGAGCGACATCACGACCGAGACCATCACTGAAATGGTTCTGGAGTTTGAAGACCTGGGCAACTCAGGTTCGACTGTGAACCGCAAGCTGTCGCTTCTTTCTATGGTCCTCAAGACCGCCGTGAACCATAACTGGCTCCTCAGTGTGCCGCGTATGATCCGCCGTAAAGAAGGCAAGCACCGTATCCGCTGGATGAACACGGAGGAAGAGGGCAACGTCCTTAAGGCGTGCCAGCACCTGGGGCTCAACTGTCTTCATGACTTCATCATTGTGGCGGTCGATACAGGGTTCCGCCGTGCTGAACTCCTCGGGCTCAGTGCTCCTGACTTCCAGGAAGGAATGATCCACCTGTACGCCGGACAAACCAAGAATGGAGACGCCCGTGCCATCCCGGCTACCAGTCGCGTGGCGCGCATCCTGCACCGCAGACGGATGAACCTGACTACATTTGAAGGGCTCACCGTTTCGTCTCTGCGTCACCAGTGGGCCACTCTGCGCGCTTACATGGGCATGGAAGAAGACCCGCAGTTTATCGTTCACATGCTTCGCCACACCTGCGCTTCGCGCCTGGTACAGCGTGGCGTCCCATTGGCCTCTGTCCAGCATTGGATGGGCCACAAGAACATCAACACGACTCTCCGGTACGCGCATCTGGCACCGGAAAATCTAATGCAGGCGCGCAATGCGCTGGAAGCTACACCTGCACAGCCGACCGCTTTTGAGTCGGTAGAGCGCGACACGTTCTTCAACTATGGTGAAGCCACTACCGCCTAGTTGGGACACATTTTCTGATTCGTGGCTCGGGCAGAGTAGGCCCTGAGCGGCGACCGTGGGCCCACCCAAATTAGGGCGGGACACACCGGGACACATGGGGACACTTGGGACACGAATTTAGCGTTGCATAGTGTGTCCCACCTGTGTAAGATGCGCGCCAAGCCCTTGTATCTAAAGGGTTTCGCGAATAGACCAAGCTCTGGCACCAGATTTAGGTTCCAGCGGCGCAAGCTGTAAGAGTTCGAGTCTCTTCGTCCGCACCATGTTTTTGTAAGGTTGTACTGTAACACCGCACTATGGTGGGCGTAGCTCAGTTGGTAGAGCGCTGGATTGTGATTCCAGTTGTCGTGGGTTCGATTCCCATCGTCCACCCCATATTTTAAAGAGGCGCCTTGGTCGTGAGATCAGGCGCCTTTTTTGTTTTCATTGCTCCGTCATGCGGGCACTGCACGGTTCAGCACAAAATCTTCGTGATTCCCCCCTTGCAATGCTCTGGTGGCAGCCCAATAAAAGCTGTTAGATTTCAGCCGGTTGAAGCGCCGGCCCCGTTGGCCGGCAGAGGAACAGCCCGATGATTGCAAAAGAAGCCCGTCAGGCCTTGGCGCTGCAGCGATTTGCCGACGCCAACCCGCAGCTGCTCGAGGAGATTCGCGAGCTGGATGCGCGCGAGCAGGCCCAGCAAATCGAGTGGGCGTTCGAAGATGCGGCCCAGGAGCAGGGGCTGCAGCCCTGGGAGCTGGCGCTGCAACTGATCGCCGAAAGCCCGGAACAGTTGCGGGCCATGCGCCTTGAAACGCACCGCGAGGTCGCCGAGGCGCTGGGCCTGGAGTGGGAAGAATACTGTCAGTTCAACGAAATCGACCCTGAATAAAGGCAGCGAATTCGCCACTGGCAGTTGTTTGACAAGTTATTACGGCTGCACTGCGCCATGGGCAGGGTGCCGCTCTTGATGAAGGAGGCCCGGCGGCACGCCGTGCGGGCCTTGAAAGCTAATCGACCGGCGTGGTTTCCCGTCGTCCCGTGTGGGGTGACTTCTGCCGCGCGACTCACTAGAATGCTTGCCCTTGATTCTGGAGTCGGGCTAACGCCGGCTAACGTCTGTGCAACGAGGAATATCCATGCAAGTTTCTGTTGAAAACACTTCCGCTCTCGAGCGCCGCATGACCATCGCCGTTCCGGCCGAGCGCGTCGAGAACGAAGTCAACAAGCGTCTGCAACAGACTGCCAAGCGCGCCAAGGTTGCCGGCTTCCGCCCAGGCAAGGTGCCAATGAGCGTGATCCGTCAGCGCTTCGAAGCCGATGCACGCCAGGAGGCGTTCGGTGATCTGGTCCAGGCTTCCTTCTATGAGGCCATCGTTGAGCAGAAGCTGAACCCTGCTGGTGCCCCATCCGTCGAACCCAAGTCGTTCGAAAAAGGCAAGGACCTGGAGTTCGTCGCCATCTTCGAAGTGTTCCCGGAGTTCACTGTTTCCGGCCTGGAGTCGATCAACGTCGAGCGCCTGAGCGCCGAAGTGGCCGACGCGGACCTGGACAACATGCTGGAAGTGCTGCGCAAGCAGAACACTCGCTTCGAGGCTGTCGAGCGCGCCGCGCAGAACGACGATCAGGTCAACATCGATTTCGTTGGCAAGGTCGACGGTGAAGCGTTCGCCGGTGGCTCTGCCAAAGGCACCCAGCTGGTACTGGGTTCCGGCCGCATGATCCCGGGCTTCGAAGACGGTCTGGTGGGCGCCAAGGCTGGCGAAGAGCGCGTTGTCAACGTGACCTTCCCAGAGGACTACCAGAACCTGGACCTGGCCGGCAAAGCCGCCGAGTTCACCATCACCGTCAACAGCGTTTCGGCCCCTGTGCTGCCTGAGCTGAACGAAGAGTTCTTCGCCCAGTTCGGTATCAAGGAATCGACCCTGGAAGGCTTCCGCGCCGAAGTTCGCAAGAACATGGAGCGTGAGCTGCGCCAGGCAATCAAGACCAAGGTGAAGAACCAGGTCATGGACGGTCTGCTGGCCGCCAACCCGATCGAAGCGCCGAAGGCCCTGCTGGAAAACGAAATCAACCGTCTGCGCGTCCAGGCTGTTCAGCAGTTCGGTGGCAACATCAAGCCTGACCAGCTGCCTGCCGAGCTGTTCGAAGAACAAGCCAAGCGCCGCGTAGTGCTGGGCCTGATCGTCGCCGAAGTGGTCAAGCAGTTCGAGCTCAAGCCGGACGATGCCAAGGTTCGCGAGATGATCGAAGAAATGGCTTCGGCTTACCAGGAGCCTGAGCAGGTCATCGCTTGGTACTACAAGAACGACCAGCAAATGAACGAAGTGCGTTCGGTTGTGCTGGAAGAGCAAGTTGTAGATACTGTTCTGCAGAAAGCTACTGTGACCGACAAGTCGGTCTCGTACGAAGATGCCGTAAAACCAGCCCAGGCACCTGCCGAAGCTGAGTAATACGTTTTCTCTCGTAGGAAAACCCCACAAGCCAGCCTTCGAGCTGGCTTGTGCGTTATCAAGCCATGACTATTTGGGAGTGAGCGCAGGACATGTCCCGCAATTCTTATATTCAGCAGAGCTCTGACATCCAGGCCGCAGGCGGCCTGGTCCCGATGGTTATCGAGCAGTCCGCCCGTGGCGAGCGTGCGTACGACATCTATTCGCGCCTGTTGAAGGAGCGAGTGATTTTCCTGGTTGGCCCGGTTGAAGACTACATGGCCAACCTGGTCGTAGCGCAGATGCTGTTCCTCGAAGCGGAAAATCCGGACAAGGATATCCATCTCTACATCAACTCCCCGGGCGGCTCCGTCACCGCGGGCATGTCGATCTACGACACCATGCAGTTCATCAAGCCGGACGTCTCGACCATCTGCATCGGTCAGGCCTGCAGCATGGGCGCCTTCCTGCTGGCCGCAGGTGCCAAGGGCAAGCGTCACTGCCTGCCGAACTCGCGCGTGATGATTCACCAGCCGCTGGGCGGCTTCCAGGGCCAGGCGACCGATATCGAGATCCATGCCCAGGAAATCCTCAATATCAAGGCGCGCCTGAACGAGTTGCTGGCCTACCACACCGGCCAGGATCTGGAGACCATCAAGCGTGACACCGAACGTGACAACTTCATGAGCGCCTCGCGCGCAGCCGAGTATGGCCTGATCGACTCGGTCTACGACAAGCGGCAACTGGCCTCCTGAACCGGGGGGTCAGAGCAGGTGGGTGCGCAAAGCGCCCACCTGCGGACTTGAAAAAGCCCGCAATTGCCTTCATCTTGTGTTGCAAGCCTACCGGATTGGATCGATCGAATGACTGACACCCGTAACGGCGAGGACAGCGGCAAATTGCTCTATTGCTCCTTCTGCGGCAAAAGCCAGCACGAAGTGCGCAAATTGATTGCCGGGCCCTCGGTATTTATCTGCGACGAGTGCGTCGACCTGTGCAATGACATCATCCGTGAGGAGGTGCAGGAAGCCCAGGCCGAGAGCAGCGCGCACAAATTGCCTTCGCCGAAAGAAATCAGCGGCATCCTGGACCAGTACGTCATTGGTCAGGAGCGCGCGAAAAAGGTGCTGGCTGTAGCGGTGTACAACCACTACAAGCGCCTTAACCAGCGTGACAAGAAGGGTGACGAAGTCGAACTGGGCAAGAGCAACATCCTGCTCATCGGGCCTACTGGCTCGGGCAAGACCCTGCTCGCCGAAACCCTGGCACGCCTGTTGAACGTACCGTTCACCATTGCCGACGCCACCACCCTGACCGAGGCCGGTTATGTGGGTGAAGACGTCGAGAACATCATTCAGAAGCTGTTGCAGAAGTGCGACTACGACGTGGAAAAGGCCCAGATGGGCATTGTCTACATCGACGAAATCGACAAGATCTCGCGCAAGTCGGACAACCCGTCCATCACCCGTGACGTCTCGGGCGAGGGCGTGCAGCAGGCGCTGTTGAAGCTGATCGAAGGCACCGTGGCCTCGGTACCGCCGCAAGGGGGGCGCAAGCACCCGCAACAGGAGTTCCTGCAGGTTGACACCCGCAACATCCTGTTCATCTGCGGTGGCGCGTTCTCGGGCCTTGAAAAGGTCATCCAGAACCGTTCCACCAAAGGTGGCATTGGTTTCGGCGCTGAAGTGCGTAGCAAGGAAGAGGGCAAGAAGGTTGGCGAGTCCCTGCGTGAGGTCGAGCCGGACGATCTGGTCAAGTTTGGCCTGATTCCGGAGTTCGTCGGCCGCCTGCCGGTTCTGGCTACCTTGGACGAGTTGGACGAGGCTGCATTGGTGCAGATCCTCACCGAGCCGAAGAACGCCCTCACCAAGCAGTATGCAAAGCTGTTCGAGATGGAAAGCGTCGACCTGGAGTTCCGCAGCGATGCGCTCAAGGCCGTGGCACGCAGGGCTTTGGAGCGCAAAACCGGCGCCCGTGGCCTGCGTTCTATTCTCGAAGGCGTGCTGCTCGACACCATGTACGAGATTCCTTCGCAGAAGGATGTCAGCAAGGTGGTGATCGACGAGAGCGTCATCGACGGCACTTCGCAGCCGCTGATGATCTACGAGAACACTGAGCCGCAAGCCAAGGCTGCGCCAGACGCCTGATACAGGCAAAGGCCAGTTTGTGGTTGCAAGCATGAAGGGGCCTACGGGCCCCTTCATGCTTTTCCTGTGCTAATGCTTGTAATTTCCCAAGCCTGCCCCCACATTAGGTCCAAGCATCATTTCCACCGGTTTCCGGCCACAAGGCCGCTGTAGAGGCGAAATCATGAAGACCACCCTCGACTTGCCTCTTTTGCCATTGCGCGATGTCGTTGTATACCCGCACATGGTTATCCCGCTGTTTGTGGGGCGTGAAAAGTCCATAGAAGCCCTTGAGGCCGCGATGACGGGCGAAAAGCAGATCCTCCTGCTGGCCCAGAAAAACCCAGCCGATGATGACCCTGGCGAAGACGCCTTGTACCGTGTCGGTACTGTTGCCACCGTGCTGCAACTGTTGAAGCTGCCTGATGGCACCGTCAAGGTGCTGGTCGAAGGCGAACAGCGTGGCGCCGTCGAGCGCTTCACCGAAGTGGAAGGGCACATCCGTGCCGAAGTTTCGCTGATCGACGAAACCGACTCCGCCGAGCGCGAGTCGGAAGTTTTCGTGCGCACGCTACTGTCGCAGTTCGAGCAGTATGTGCAACTGGGTAAAAAAGTCCCTGCCGAAGTGCTGTCGTCGCTGAACAGCATCGAAGAGCCAGGGCGGCTGGTCGATACCATGGCTGCGCACATGGCCCTGAAGATCGAGCAGAAGCAGGAAATCCTCGAAATTGTCGACCTCACCGCCCGCGTGGAGCACGTGCTGGCACTGCTGGATGCCGAAATCGACCTGTTGCAGGTGGAAAAGCGCATTCGCGGTCGGGTCAAGAAGCAGATGGAGCGCAGCCAGCGCGAGTACTACCTGAATGAGCAGATGAAGGCCATTCAGAAAGAGCTCGGCGATGGTGACGAAGGCCACAACGAAGTCGAAGAGCTGAAAAAGCGCATCGAAGCTGCCGGCCTGCCCAAGGATGCCTTGACCAAGGCCCAGGCTGAGCTCAACAAGCTCAAGCAGATGTCGCCCATGTCAGCCGAAGCCACCGTGGTGCGCTCGTACCTCGACTGGCTGGTGCAGGTGCCGTGGAAGGCCCAGAGCAAAGTCCGCCTGGACCTGGCCAAGGCCGAGGAAATCCTTGATGCCGACCATTATGGCCTGGAAGAGGTCAAGGAGCGCATCCTCGAGTACCTCGCCGTACAGAAACGGGTGAAGAAAATCCGCGGTCCTGTGCTGTGCCTGGTAGGTCCACCCGGCGTCGGCAAGACCTCGCTCGCCGAATCGATCGCCACCGCCACCAACCGCAAGTTCGTGCGCATGGCACTGGGCGGGGTGCGTGACGAAGCCGAGATCCGTGGTCACCGTCGTACCTACATCGGTTCGATGCCGGGCCGCCTGATCCAGAAGATGACCAAGGTGGGCGTACGCAACCCGCTGTTCCTGCTCGATGAAATCGACAAGATGGGCAGCGACATGCGTGGCGACCCTGCCTCGGCGTTGCTCGAAGTGCTCGACCCGGAGCAGAACCACAACTTCAATGACCACTACCTGGAGGTCGACTACGACCTCTCGGACGTCATGTTCCTGTGCACCTCGAACTCGATGAACATTCCACCGGCGCTGCTGGACCGCATGGAGATCATCCGCCTGCCGGGGTACACCGAGGACGAGAAGATCAACATCGCCATCAAGTACCTGGTGCCCAAGCAGGTCAAGGCCAACGGCTTGAAGAAAGACGAGTTGGAGGTCGATGTCTCGGCGATTCGCGACATCATCCGCTTCTACACCCGTGAGGCCGGTGTGCGTGGCCTGGAGCGGCAGATCGCCAAGGTTTGCCGTAAAGTGGTCAAGGAACATACCGGGCAGAAGCAGGTCAAGGTCAAGGTGGCCAGCGAGCAGCTGGAGCACCTGCTGGGCGTGCGCAAGTTCCGCTACGGCCTGGCCGAGCAGCAAGACCAGATCGGCCAGGTTACCGGCCTGGCCTGGACCCAGGTGGGCGGCGAGTTGCTGACCATCGAAGCCGTGGTTATCCCGGGCAAGGGCCAACTGATCAAGACGGGCTCGCTGGGCGATGTCATGGTCGAATCGATCACTGCCGCGCAAACCGTGGTGCGCAGCCGCGCCCACAGCCTGGGTATAGCCGCCGGCTTCCACGAGAAGCACGACGTGCACATCCACATGCCCGAAGGGGCCACACCGAAAGACGGCCCGAGTGCCGGTATCGGCATGTGCACGGCGTTGGTCTCGGCCCTTACGCAGATCCCGGTGCGCGCTGATGTCGCCATGACGGGTGAAATCACCTTGCGCGGCCAGGTGCTGGCAATTGGCGGGTTGAAGGAAAAACTGCTGGCAGCACACCGGGGCGGTATCAAGACGGTCATCATTCCGGAGGAGAACGTTCGCGATCTGAAGGAAATTCCGGAAAATATCAAACAGGATCTGCAGATCAAACCCGTCAAATGGATTGACGAAGTCCTGCAAATTGCGCTGCAATACGCCCCGGAGCCCTTGCCAGATGTGGCTCCCGAGATCGTCGCGAAAGAAGAGAAGCGCGACAGCGATGCCAAGGAAAGAATCAGCACGCATTAGTGGTTTTTGGCTGGGAGGCTTTCCTTGACAGTTTTTTCGAGGCCTTGCTATAAAGCGGCTCGTTATTGTCAACAAGCCTCCCAACGTACGTTTCGTAAGCTTTCCATTACATACTTAGAAACAAACTCAATAGAGAAATAAGGGGACTTAGAGTGAACAAGTCGGAACTGATTGACGCTATCGCCGTATCGGCTGACATTTCCAAAGCTGCTGCAGGTAAGGCTCTGGACGCTGTGATCGACTCCGTAACCGGTGCCCTGAAAGCAGGCGACGACGTCGTTCTGGTTGGCTTCGGAACCTTCACGGTCAAAGAGCGCGCCGAGCGCACTGGCCGTAACCCACAAACCGGCAAGGCGATCAAGATTGCAGCCGCCAAGGTTCCAGGTTTCAAGGCAGGCAAAGGCCTGAAAGACGCCGTCAACTAAGTCGTCTTCAGCCGGACCCGGCCAGGCCTGGTCCGAGCACGCTGATGGCGGGGCGCAAACGTTCCCGCCTGACACGTTTGCTAAGCAAAGGCGCATCCTCGGATGCGCCTTTCTTTTATCAGGATTCTACCCACGCTCCGCGGTTGTCGACGCAGTGGTACAGCCGTTTCTGGGGGACGCATGCTGCAAAATATCAGGGACAATTCACAAGGTTGGATTGCCAAGTCCATCATCGGCCTAATCGTCGTATTGATGGCGTTGACCGGTTTCGAAGCCATTTTTCAGGCCGCCACACATAGCCAGGACGCCGCCAAGGTAAACGGCCAGACCATCAGCCAGAACGAGCTGAGCCAGGCGGCCGACATGCAGCGCCGCCAGCTGATGCAACAGTTGGGCAAGGACTTCGACCCAGCGCTGCTGGATGAAAAACTGCTGCGTGAAGAGGCCCTCAAGGGCCTGATCAGCCGCAAGCTCTTGCTGCAGGGGGCTGAGGACGCCAAGTTCGCCTTCTCCGATGCCGCGCTGGATCAGGTGATCCTGCAAACGCCGGAGTTCCAGGTAGACGGTAAATTCAGCGCCGACCGCTTCGACCAGGTCATTCGCCAGATGGGTTATGGCCGCATGCAGTTCCGCGACATGCTGGCCGAGGAAATGCTCATCGGCCAGTTGCGCACTGGCCTGGCCGGTAGCAGCTTCGTCACCGACCAGCAAGTCGATGCCTTCGCCCGCCTCGAGAAGCAGACCCGCGACTTCGCCTCCCTGACCTTCAAGGCCGACCCGGCCGCGGTCAAGGTCAGCGACGCCGAGGTCAAGGCGCACTACGACCAGCACGCCAAGGAGTTCATGTCGCCTGACCAGGTGGTGATCGACTACATCGAGCTGAAAAAGTCTGCCTACTTCGACCAGGTCAAGGTGACCGACGAAGAGCTCAAGGCCCAGTACGAGAAAGAAATCGCCAACCTCGCCGAGCAACGCCACGCGGCGCACATCCTGATCGAAGTGAACGACAAGGTCAGCGACGCACAGGCCAAGGCCCGTGCTGAAGAGATCGAGCAGCGCCTGGCCAAGGGTGAGAACTTTGCCACCCTGGCCAAGGAGTTCTCCCAGGACCCGGGTTCGGCCGGCAACGGTGGTGACCTTGGTTTCGCCGGCCCGGGTGTGTATGACCCGGCCTTCGAAGAGGCGCTGTACAAGCTGCAGGATGGCCAGGTATCGGCGCCGGTGCGTACCCAGTTCGGTTACCACCTGATCAAGCTGTTGGGCGTACAGGCGCCAGAGGTGCCGAGCTTCGCCAGCCTGAAGGACAAGCTTACCCGTGACCTGAAGACCCCGCTGGTCGAGCAGCGTTACGTGGATGCCAGCAAGCAGCTGCAGGATGCTGCCTATGAGGCTTCCGACCTGGCCCAGCCGGCCCAGGACCTGAACCTCAAGGTCCACACCTCTGCACCATTCGGTCGCGAAGGCGGCGAAGGCATTACTGCCAACCGTTCGGTGGTGCAGGCTGCGTTTTCCGAAGAAGTACTCGACGAGGGGGCCAACAGTACCGCCATCGAGCTCGACCCGGAAACCACCGTGGTACTGCGCGTCAAGGAGCACCGCAAGCCTGAGCAACTGCCGCTGGAGGCAGTGGCCCAGAATATCCGCCAGCACCTGGCCAAGGAGAAGGCCACGGCCGAACTCAAGGCCAAGGCGGACAAGCTGATCGCCGGCCTGCGCGACGGTTCCATTGCTGCTGGCAGTGTGCATGAGGGCCAGGGCTGGAAAACCCACGAAGCCGTGACCCGCGGTGAGGAAGGCATCGATCCTGAGGAGCTGCAGGCGCTGTTCCGCCTGGCGAAACCGCAAGCCAAGGACAAGCCGGTGTATGGCAGCGTCGTGCTGCGTGACGGTAGCCTGGTGGTGCTGCAGCTCAAGGGCGTCAACGAAGGCACTACCGCCACCGACGAAGAGAAGCAGCAGATTCGCCGCTACCTCGCCTCGCGTGCCGGCCAGCAAGACTTCGCGGCCTACCGCAAGCAGCTGGAAGCCAATGCCGACATCACCCGTTACTGACGTGATCGCTGCATGACGAACGGGCCGCCTAGTGCGGCCCGTTCTGTTTCTGCTGCCTGCTCCGGCCTAGCGCTTCACCCCTTCATGATTATCCAGCGTGTCCCGCGCGATCTCGCGCCCCAGGGCAATCAGCTCGGGCGCCTTGTAGAATTCGAAGAACCGGCATACCCGTTTCGGCACGTTGATCAGCACATCCGGCGGATAGCCGGCGATCTTGTACTGCGCCAATGAGGTCTGCATGACCTCGAAACTCTGGTTGATCAAGTCCAGCAGCGAGGCTGGGCCCACGTTGTCGATGATGAACGAACCGGTAGCCGACTTCGGCGCGCCTTCGCGCTCTGGCGCAGCCGCCGGCTGCTGTGTGCCCGGGCTGGCGGCTTCGCTTTGCCATGGGTTGGGCTGTGCCAGCCCTTCAGCGACGATTTCCTGTTCGATGCGGATCAATTCTTCGGCCGGTTTGCGCCGGAAGGGCAAGTGTGCGCCCAATGAACTGAGCAAGGCATCGAAGCGCGTCTTGAACGCTGCCGGGCGTTCGATCACGGGCAGCTGGTACTGCTTCTGGTTGGTGGCGTTGAGGTTGACCGCGATGATCAGGTCGCAATGGCTGGACACCACCGGCACGATCGGCAGTGGGTTCAGGATACCGCCATCAACCAGCATGCGGTTGCCCTGCATTACCGGCGTAAACAGGCTGGGGATGGCCGCCGAGGCGCGCATGGCCTGGTGCAGGCAGCCCTCCTGAAACCATATCTCCTGCTGGTTGGTCAGGTCGGCGGCAACCGCCGTGTAGGGGATGCGCAGTTGCTCGATATTGATCTCGCCGACGATCTTGCGGATCTGCCCGAATACCTTGTCACCGCGAATGGCGCCTAGGCGAAAGCTGACATCCACCAGGCGCAGCACATCCAGATAATCGAGGCTCTCGATCCAGTTGCGGTACTCGTCCAGCTTGCCGGCGGCATAGATGCCACCGATGACTGCACCCATGGAGCAGCCAGCGATGCAGGCGATATCGTAACCCCGGCGCTCGATTTCCTCGATCACGCCTATGTGCGCATACCCTCGAGCCCCGCCCGAACCCAGTACCAGTGCCACGCGTTTACTCATCAACTTTCCCCGGCCAGTGCCATCATGCCCCTACAATGCACCCATCGTTGCCTCTGCTTCAATGTAGATTGTGTGCAGCTACTGTAGTAAAACCGCTTTGGCAAAGCCGGCCGGGCAGGGCACTTTTGAACTGCCGGGGCGTCGAAATGCCACCGTTTTTTTCCTTGAGGTATCACCGATGAAAGCCTGGATCTGCCTTCCCCTGATTGCTCTGGCCCTTGCCGGCTGCGCAGGCAAGACGGCCTACCGAGAAAGTTGTGCGACCCAGCTGGATGCCGCCTGGAAGGAGCTTGACCTGGCCAAGGCCGAAGGCTTTGCCGGCGCCGTGAGTTATTCCAAGGCTTTGTCGTTACTCACTGGTGCTAAAACCCAGCAGCAGTTCGAAGGTTATGAAAGCTGCACGCGCAAAGCCGAGAAGGCGCGCTTCTACATTCGTGAGTCCCGCGCCGGGCGTTGATCGAGGAGCGTTCCATGTCTGCCATGCTTGACTCCGTCGTTGCCCAGATACTGGCCTTGCAGGTGCGCCTGCTGGCGTGTCGCGAACGCCTGGCTGCCGATACCGACAGCGAGGCCCTGCATGACCTGCGTATTGCCGTACGGCGGCTACGCAGCCTGCTGCGGCCACTGAGGGGGCTGCCAGGGGTGGAGCAGCTGGAGGCCGCTGCAAGCGCGCTGGGGGCCCTGACCACGCCCTTGCGTGACCAGGAAGTATTGGCTGCGCAACTGATCGCTAGCGGTTACACCGAAGCTGGGCAACGCCGCACGCAAGGCCGCGGTAGTGCATACGCCAGCGTTGCCCGCAGCCAGCAGTTGGCCCGGGTGCTGGCGATTGCAGATGCCTTTCCACTGTTCCTGCGCGCAGCGGGCCGCGAAGGCTTGGCCAAGGCATTGGGCAAACGCGTCGACAAGCGCTTGGTCAAGCAGTGGCACAAACTGCAGCACGCCTTGCAGGACCCCAACCACGACCGTCACCGGCTACGTTTGTTGATCAAGCGTGCGCGCTATGGCGACGAGGCCTACCCGCAATTCCAGCATGCCAGCCAGAAACTGCAGCGTCTGCTGAAAAAAGCCCAGGCCGACCTGGGCGACTGGCACGATCGCTTGCAGTGGCTGCTACAGGCGCGCGACCACGCCGACCTGGCACCTTGCCAAGCCGTTTGGCAGCAGCAGTTGCAGGAGGCCGAGCAACGAGCCGATGTGACCTTGGCCGCGCTGGCCAAGGCCATTGCACGGCGCCAGCCCGGGAAATGACCGAAATAGGGGCTGTTCGTCCCGCGTTAGCTGGCTAGGATGGGCACACCCTTTTCGCCGCAGGCAGGAGCCGGTCCATGAATTTCAATCAACTGCTCGACGCCGTGCGGGCCAACCCCGACGCAGTCAGCATTCCGCCGACCTGGGCGCAAGGCCGAGCGGCATTTGGCGGCCTCATGGCGGCCCTTGTGTACGAGGCGATGCGCCTCAAGCTGTGTGACAACCGCCCAGCGCGCTCCCTGGCCATCACCTTCGTGGCCCCTGCAGCGGCAGACGTACCTATCCGCTTCGAGGTGGAGGTGCTGCGCGAGGGCAAGGCGGTCAGCACCTTGCTTGGCCGCGCGGTACAGGCAGGCCAGGTGGTGACGCTGGTGCAAGGCAGCTTCGGGGCAGGGCGGCCTTCGGTCGTGCAGGTACCGGCGTTACCGGCTACGGAAATGAAGGCGCTCGAAGAGGCGGCTCCGGAGCTGCCCTATATCAAGGGGGTCACGCCGGAATTCATGCGCCATGTGGCCTTGCGCTGGGCCGTGGGCGGGCTGCCATTCAGTGGTAATCAGTCGAGGAAGATGGGCGGTTGGGTGCGCTTGCGCGATGTCGCCGACGAACGCGCCAACGAGGCGCACCTGCTTGCCTTGGTCGATGCGTGGCCGCCGAGCCTGATGCCGTTCCTGAAGCAACCCGCAGCTGGCAGCACGCTGACCTGGACCATCGAGTTCATTCAGCCTGTGGTCAAGGTCTCTACCCAGGACTGGTGCCGCTATTGCGTTGAGACCGAATATGCCCGGGATGGCTACGGCCATGCGGCAGCAGCACTGTGGACCGCCCAAGGTGAATTGCTGGCGCTGAGCCGGCAGACTGTCACCGTGTTCGCCTGACAAGCCGGCACCGGACCATCGGCTCAGCGTCGGTGCTTGTGGCGCTCCCGCCATGCCTTCAGCCAGGCGCCACTGAAAACAAAACGCGGGAAGGTGATGAACTGCTCCGTCAACAGGCGCTGCACGGCATCCTGGCGGTTAGCGAACGGCTCAGGTTGCTGGGCTTCCAGGCGGTGCCCCTGGCGCTGCAGGCCCAAGCCGGCAATCAAGGCTATGATACCCACCGCGATCTGGCTCAGGTCGAGCCCGAATAGGCCCGACAGTACCAGCAGCGCGCCCAGGATGAACAACGGGACGGCAATCAGGTGCAGCACCAGGTTTGTCGGGTGACGGTGGTTATGGTGGTAGCCGCGCCATTGCCAGGCGGGCAAGTTGGGCAGACGTTTACTCATGGGCATCTCCTCATCCAATGCCCAAAGCTTAGTGCTGCCCGCGCAGGGGGGCCAATCGAGGCTGGCTATGGTGGCTATAGCTTGAGCTGGCCGATGGCCTTGTTGAGCGCCCCAGCCAAGGTCGCCAGCTCGCTACTGGTGGTGGCCGAGCCCACCGTCTGTTGCACGGTCTGCTCGGTGACATCACGAATGCTCACCACCGCGCGGTTCATTTCCTCGGCCACCTGGCTTTGTTGCTCGGCTGCCACGGCAATCTGCGTGTTGCTCTCGCGCATCTGCGCCACGGCACCGGTGATCTCGGCCAGGGCTTCACCGGCTTCCTGAGCCTGGCGCACGCAATCATCGGCCTTGTACGAGCTTTCCTGCATGAACTCCACTGCATCGCGGGTACCCGACTGCAGTGCCGAGACCATTGTGGTGATTTCGTCAGTGGAGGTTTGCACGCGCTTGGCCAGGTTGCGCACCTCATCGGCGACCACGGCGAACCCGCGGCCCAGGTCGCCGGCGCGTGCGGCTTCGATGGCGGCGTTGAGCGCAAGCAGGTTGGTTTGTTCGGCGATGCTGTGAATCACATTGACGACCCCGTTGATTTTCTGGCTGTCATCGGCCAACTGGCGAATCATCTCGGCGGTTTGCTGAACACCGCTGGACAGCCCGGAAATCGAATCCTGGACCCGGCTTACCACCTCTTTGCCGCTGCCGGCCAGGGTGTCGGCGGTTTGGGACAGGTCACGGGTAGCGCCGGCATGCTGGGCGATGTGGTGCACGGTTGCCGACATTTGGTTGATGGCGGTGGCCGCCTGGTCGGTCTCGCTTTGCTGGCCAAGCATGCCGTGGCGCACATCGTTCATGCTGGCGGCCAGGCGCGCAGCGCCCGAGTCCAGCTGCGCGGCAGTGTGGGCGACGGTGCTGACGACGCGGTGGTAGGTGGCCTGCATGGCATTGAAGGCACCGGCCATCTGGCCGACCTCATCACCACAGGCCAGTGGCACACGGGCTGCCAGGTCGCCGGTTTTTTCCACGTGCAGTATCACATCCTTGAGGGTATTGAGCTGGCTGAGCAGAAAACGGATGAGCAGTTGCGAGGCAGCGAGCATGGCCAGCATCAGAATCAGGACACACACCGCGTAATTGCTGAAGCGTTCGAAGAACACCTGGCGCAGACTGGGCGACGGGGCCACTACCGCCATGTACTGATTGCCGCTGCGCACGACCTGTGCGCCGCGCAGCGGGTTGTCGCCCAGCACCCAGGCACCTGGCAGGTCCACCCAGCCCTGGCCGTCGCGCAGGCGCTCGAGCGGTTCTCCGGCAAAGGTGGGCGTTTGCCCGGCTGACCAGCTGATCACATTGGCCTGGCGCGGTATTGGCTGCTGGCTTGGCCAGACAGCCAGCAGCTCGGCTTGCTGCACCGCCTGTACCTGGGCCACCTCGGCGCGGGCGCGTTGCTCCAGGTGCACGGCATACACCACCAGCAGCAAGGTCGTGACAAAGGCCACCGCGTTGACGGCCCAGAATTTGTACTTCAAGGAAACATTGCTAAGCCAGGCACCCATGGGCAGGTCTTCTCTGAGTTGAGCGGAAACAATATTGGCAAGGTGCCATCATTGTGCCAGCTCGTGCCAGGGCCGTTGTTGATGTGTATCAAGAAAAAACAACGGTGTTGTTCTCCTGCCTCAACCGGCCCCGTCAGCTCAGATCTGGAAGAACGCCCCTGCCGTGGCCGTGGTGTGCGCTGCCGTATGTTCGACCGTTTCACCCCGGTGCAAGGCCACTTCATGCAGTACTTGCGGCAAGAAGGCCGGCTCATTGCGGCCGTTCTTGGGTTTGGGGCGCAGGGTGCGGGGCAGCAGATAGGGGGCATCGCTTTCCAGCATCAGCCGGCCTTCGGCAATGTTGCCCACCAGCGCGTGCAGGTGCGTCCCCCGGCGCTCGTCGCAGATCCAGCCGGTGATACCGATGTGCAGGTCCATGTCGAGGTAGGCGAACAGCGCCTCACGCTCCCCAGTGAAACAATGCACGACCGCCGCGCTCAGGTGGTCGCGGTAATCCTTGAGAATGGCCAGCAAGCGCTCGCTGGCATCGCGCTCATGCAGGAACACCGGCAGGCGTAGCTCAACGGCCAGCGCCAACTGGGCTTCCAGAGCTTTTTCTTGCAGGGGGCGAGGGGAGAAATCACGGTTGAAGTCCAGGCCGCATTCGCCCACAGCACGTACCCGTGCCTCGCTTAGCAGTTGGCGCAGCCGGCCTTCGCTACCGGCCTCCCATGCCTTGGCATCGTGGGGGTGCACGCCGGCAGTGGCAAACAGATGCGCGCCACTGGCGTCCAGTTGCTGGCACAGCTCCAGTGCCTGTTCGCTGACTGCCAGGCTGGTGCCCGTCAGCACCATCTGGGTCACCCCGGCTTCGATGGCGCGCTCGACGACGGCCGCCTGCTGGTCGTGGAAGCTGCTGTTGGTCAGGTTGACGCCGATATCGATCAGTTGCATGGTGGTCTCTCGTGCCGCGGAGCGGCCAGCATAGCAAAAACCGGGTTTTTCTGAACAAAACCAAGAACTTCATGCTGTGGCCGGGGTCTTTTGCCGTCATTTGTCACTTGGCGTGCGACCCTGGATGCCGCCCCCGAATGGATCTTTTTGCGCATGCGATTCTGGCTCACTTTCCTGTTGGCGCTCGGGCTGGTCTTGTCCGGGACGGCCCTTGCGCAAACCCAAGGGCCGCAACATAACCCTGCGCCTGCCAAGGTTCGCGACTTGCAGCAGATCCGCAGCAGCAAGGTGCTGCGGGTGCTGGTCAACCAAAGCCGCAATAGCTCGGGCGAGGTCAAGGGCGAACCGGTCGGCATCGAGTATTACCGCCTGCGGGCCCTGGAACACTTCCTCAACGCGCGCAGCGACGATGATCAACAGATCGAGCTGCAGCTCATACCGCGGGCCAAGGAGCAATTGCTCGGCGCCCTGGCGCGTGGCGAGGGCGACCTTGCTGCACCGGGCGAGCTGCTGGACCCAGGCACTGTGCGCGGTGTCAGCAGCAGCGCACCGCTACTCGATCAGGTGCCGCTGACACTGGTCGGGCGCAAAGGCGAGCGCAGCTTCAGCAAGCTCGAGCAGCTGTCGGGGCGAACCGTGGCATTGACCAGTGCCAGCGCGGCGGGCCCATTCATCCAGCAGGCCAACCAGCAATTGGCCCTGCGCAAGCGGCCGCCGATCAAGGTGGAGTGGGTCGACTCGACATTGGCCGTGGAAGATGTGCTGGAGATGGTCCAGGCCGGCATCTACCACCTGACCGTGGTGGAGCAGCCTATTGCCCGGCGTTGGGCGCGGGTGATGCCGCGCCTGCGCCTGCACAGCGGTGTGCGTCTGGGGCCGCCGCAGGCCATGCGCTGGTATGTCGGGCGTGATGCGCCGCAGCTGCTCGCTGCAGTCGATCGCTTCCTCAAGGGTTACCGGGCGCCAGACAACCAGGATGCCGCGTTCGAGCGGATTTACCGCCGCCAGTATCGGGTGCACAACCCGTTGGCCAGCAAGGACCGCCGGCGTCTGGCAGCGCTGCGGGCCGTGTTGCAGAAGCATGGGCAGGCGCAACAGATCGACTGGCTGAACCTGGCGGCGCTGGCGTTCAAGGAGTCGACACTGAACCCGGCCGCACGCGGCAGCGGTGGCGCCCATGGGCTGATGCAGATCACCCCGGCAGCAGCCCAGCGTGTGGGGGTGAGCAACACGGCCACGGTAGACGGCAACGTGCTGGCCAGCGCGCGCTACCTGGCGCTGATCCGCCGCACGTTTTTCGCCAGCCCCAAAATCAACGAGCGCGAGCGCATGGCGTTCGTGCTTGCTGCCTACAACCTTGGCCCCGAACGCGTTCAAGCCATGCGCGCCGAAGCTCGCCGACGCGGGCTCAATGGCAACCAATGGTTCTTCCAGACCGAGCGTATTGCCATGGAGCAGGTGGGCATGGGGCCGGTGAACTTCGTCAACAGTGTCAACAAGTACTACCTGGCATTCAACCGCGAACGTGCAGCGCTTGAACGTGTAGCCAAGCGATGAAGTATCGATTTATTAGATAACAATGCTGGGTTTTTTGCGATTTTAATATCTTAGAAACTGATTAAGATGGCGTCCATCTCAACATAACTGCATCGCCTCAAGGACGCTTCGCCATGAACAACAACACGCTCAATGCCCTGTTTTCCACCCGTGCCGGCGCTGGCCTGAGCATTATCCGCATACTGGTCGGCATCATCTTCATGGCGCATGGTGCGCAAAAGCTGTTCGGCATGTTTGGCGGCTATGGCCTGGAAGGCACCGGCCAGTGGATGGAAAGCATCGGCCTGGCGCCGGGTTATCTGATGGCCCTGTTGTCCGGTAGTGCCGAGTTCTTCGGCGGGTTGGCCCTGGTGCTGGGGCTGCTGGCGCGCCCGGCGGCGCTGGCACTGAGCGTGACCCTGATCGTGGCGATTTTCTCGGTGCACATTGGCAATGGCTTGTTCATGTCCAACAACGGCTACGAGTTTGCCCTGGCGCTGCTCGCCGGTACCGTTGCCGTGATGATCGAAGGTGCCGGGCGCTTCTCGCTGGACCGCCTGATCGCCCGCTGACCCTTTGCAAGCTGTGAGCGACAAGCCGCAAGCAAGGGCGGGCCTTTCCTCGGCCTGCTTCTGCTTGCGGCTTGTCGCTTGCAACTTGAAGCTCATCGCTCTAGCATACCGCCTGCGCCGATTTAAACAGCTACTTGCGGGGCGCAGGAAAGCCCCTTGTGCGGCTCGTCCGAAATACCGCTAAAGCGCTGGTTCGGTGACGCCTCCCACCGCTGCCCAGCGGGATTCGCGAGGCGGAGAGAAGCACCATGAGTTGCCCACGTACCAGTGTCTGTTTGAGCCCTTTGCCTGCACACCAGGCATCCCGCACGCCGCGCATCCTGCTCGGCGGCCAGCATCAGCCCACTCTTTTGCGTCACCTCGAAGGCCTGTCCCGGCGCAAGGGCCAGGCACGCGCATTCCTGATCCAGTTCGCCGATGACGCCTGCAATCTTGCGCAGTATGGGCAGGACCGTTTCGACCTTGCGGTCATTCAGTCGCCCGGCCCGCAGGACGCTGCCGAGGTCATCGGCCACCTCACCCGTATCGCGCGCCAGGGCCTGATCACCCGCCGCTGAGGAGCGCCTGTTGAGCACCAACATCATCACCAGCGAAGGCCACGCGGCGCTGAAGAAAGAGCTGGACCACCTGTGGCGGGTCTATCGCCCCGAGATCACCCAGAAGGTCGCCTGGGCGGCGTCGCTGGGGGACCGTAGCGAGAATGCCGACTACCAGTACAACAAGAAGCTGCTGCGCGAGATCGACCGCCGGGTGCGGTATTTGCGCAAGCGTCTTGAGGACGTGAAGGTGGTGGCCTACTCGCCCGAGCAGGAAGGCAAGGTGTTTTTCGGCGCCTGGGTCGAGATCGAGAACGACGACGGCGAGACCATGAAGTTTCGCATCGTGGGTTATGACGAAATCTACGGCCGCAATGACTACATCTCGATCGACTCACCCATGGCCCGCGCCTTGCTGAAGAAGCAGGAGGGTGACGAGGTGCTGGTACACACACCTACCGGTGAAGCCACGTGGTATGTGAACAGCATCAGCTACGGCCAGTGAATTGCGGCTGCATGTGCCGGCCCGCATGCCGGGCCGGCACGTGCAGCCTCAAGTGTCCCGCAGTACCGCCAAAGGGCTGGCATTGAGCGCCCGCCGCGTGCCTATAACCCCCGCGCCGCCTACCAGCAAAGCCCCTGTCAATGGCAGCAACAGCAACCAGGGGTGCGGCCCCCACTGCAGATTGAAGGCATAGCGGTAAAGCACCAGGGTGATCAGTTCGCAACCCACGGCCGCCAACAACCCGCTGGCTGCCCCGAGCAGGCCGAACTCGATCCGCCGTGCCCTGACCAGCAGCGGCCTGGGCGCGCCCAGTGCACGCAGCAGGGCGCCTTGGCGAATGCGCTCATCCAACGTTGCCTGCAAACCGGCGAACAGCACCGCCAGCCCTGCCGCCAGCACGAACAGCAGCACATATTCCACGGCCAGGGTCACCTGGGCGAGGATGCTGCGCAGTTGGTCGAGCAGGGCATCGACCTGCAGGATGGTCACTGCCGGGAACGCACGTGACAGGGTCACCACGTCCAGGTCGTGCCCCGGCGCCAGGTAGAAGCTGGTCAGGTAGGTGGTCGGCAGGCCTTGCAGGGTGCCGGGTTGGAAGATCATGTAGAAGTTGGGCTGGAAGCTGTCCCAATGCACACTGCGCAAGCTGCTGACCCTGGCTTGGCGCTGTTGGCCGCCGATATCGAACGTCAGCAGGTCGCCAGTCTGAAGCTTCAGGCTCTTGGCCAGCTCTGCCTCCACCGATACCCCGGGGATTTCGTGTTCGCCGGGCAATGCTTGCCACCAGCTCCCGGCTGTCAACGCATTGCCTTCGGGCAGTTCGGCGGCCCAGGTCAGGCTGAGGTCGCGCTGCACGGCGCGCTCGCCTGCCGAATCCTTGCTGACGATCTGCTGCACCGGTTGTTGGTTGATCTGCACCAGCCGCCCCGGTGTCACCGGGTATAGTGGGGCCGCGACGGCGTTGACCTGCTGCAGGTGCTGAGCGAACGGCTCGCGGTCGTCTGGCAGGATATTCAGGGCGAAATAGTTGGGCGCATCCTTGGGTAGCTGGGCCTGCCAGGTGTCGAGCAATTCCGCCCGCAGCAGGGCGACCAGGGCCATGGCCAGCAGGATCAGGCCGAACGCCAACGCCTGGCCAGCGGCGGCCATGGGGTGGCGCAGCAACTGGCCCAACCCCAGGCGCCAGGTCAGCGGGGCGCCGGCCAGCAAGCGGCGCAGGCTGCGCAAGCCGAGCAGCAGCAGGCCACCGAGCAACAGCGCAGCAACCAGGCCGCCAGCCAGCAGGGCGAAGGTCAGCAGCAGGTCCAGGCTTAGCCGCCACATGATCAGGCCTAGCGCGAACAGGGCTGCACCGTAAACCAGCCAACTGCTGGGCGGTATCGGCAACAGGTCGCGGCGCAGTACGCGCAATGGCGGCACCTGGCCCAGCGCCGCGATCGGTGGCAGGGCAAAGCCGGCCAGTGCTACCAGCCCTGTGGCGATGCCGGCCAGGGCCGGTAGTACGCCCCCGGCTGGGACCACGCTGGGAAGCAGGCCGTGCAGTACGCGGAACAGGCCCAGCTGGGCAAGCCAGCCCAGCAGCGCGCCGGCCAGCGCCGCTACTACGCCGAGCATGGCCAGTTGCAGGCAGTACAGGCCAAGGGCCTGCCGGCGCGACAGGCCCAGGCAACGCAGCAGGGCACTGGCGTCCAGGCGCCGTGCAGCGTAGCGGCTGGCCGACAAGGCTACGGCCACGCCGGCCAGCAACACTGCCACCAGGCTGGCCATGTTCAGGTAGCGTTCTGCCTTGCCCAGGGCGCCGCCGATCTGCTGGTTGCCATCGCGGGTATCGCGCAGGCGCTGGTTGGCGGCCAGGCTTTTCTCAATTGCCTGGCGGTACTGCGCCAGTGCTTCGCTATCGCCACGCCACAGGTCGCGGTAGGTAACCCGGCTGCCGGGCTGGATCACCCCGGTCGCCTGCAGGTCGGCCAGGTTGATCATCACCCGCGGCGTGAGGCTGTAGAAGTTGTTGGCGCGGTCCGGCTCATAGGTCAGTACCCGGCTCATGCGCAGGGTTTTCATGCCGACGTCGATGCTGTCGCCTATCGACAGCCCCAAGGCCGCCAACAGGCGCGGTTCCACCCATGCTTCACCGGGCGCCGGCCCGCCACCCGGGCGTTCAGCACCATATGGGGCCGCGGCGCTGCGCAGCTGCCCACGCAGGGGGTAGGCGCTGTCGGCCGCTTTCACGCTGGACAGCTGGATACCGCTATCGCCGCCGACCACACTGGTGAACTCGACCACCTGAGCGTGGCGCAAGCCCAGTGCCTGGCCGGCCGCGAGTTGTTGTTCTCGGGCCGGGGCGCTGCCTTGCAACACCAGGTCGGCGCCAAGGAATTCGCTGGCGCGCAGTTGCATGGCGCCGTTCAGGCGGGCACCGAAATAGCCGATGGCGGTGCTGGCTGCCACCGCTACCAGCAGGGCGAAGAACAACACCCGCACTTCGCTGGCACGAAGGTCGCGGAGCAACTGGCGTAGGGCCAGGCCGCACAGGCGGGACAGCGGCATGTGTTTCATCAGGCCTCCACCGCTGCCACCAGGCGGCCTGCGTCCAGCCGGATCTGGCGGCGGCAGCGGCGGGCCAGGCGTTCGTCATGGGTAACCAGCACCAGCGTGGTGCCACGCTCCTGGTTCAGCTCGAACAGCAGGTCGCTGATACGCTCGCCGGTGTGGCTGTCCAGGTTGCCGGTGGGTTCATCGGCGAACAACACGGCAGGGTGCGCGGCGAAGGCGCGGGCGATGGCCACCCGTTGTTGCTCGCCCCCGGACAGCTGGCGTGGCGTGTGGCTGAGGCGCGCGCCAAGGCCGACCCGTTCAAGCAAGGTGCGTGCTTGTTCGCGGGCATCGCTGCGCCCGTCAAGCTCCAGCGGCAGCATGACATTCTCCAGGGCGTTGAGGCTGTCCAGCAGTTGGAACGACTGGAACACGAAGCCGACGTGTTCGGCGCGCACCCGGGCGCGCTGGTCTTCATCCAGCGGCCCGAGGTCGTGCCCGGCAAGTATCACCTTGCCAGCGCTGGGTTGGTCCAGGCCGGCGAGCAGGCCAAGCAGCGTCGACTTGCCCGAGCCCGAAGCGCCGACGATGGCCAGGCTGTCACCCCGGGCCAGGTCGAGGGACAGGGCGTGCAGGATGGCGAGGTCACCTTCCGCACTGGGGACCACTTTGCTAAGGTTCTGCGCAACGAGAATGCTGGGGCCCATGGAGAATCCGATGCGAATAAGGTGGCTGAGTGCCGGTCTGGCCCTGTATTGCCTGGCCCAGAGCGCGGCGGCGGGAACGTTGCTGGTGGTTGGCGATAGTATCAGCGCCGGTTTTGGCCTGGATAGCCGCCAGGGGTGGGTCTCTCTGTTGCAGACCCGGCTGGAGAAGGAAGGTTTCGACGCCAAGGTGGTCAACGCGTCGATCAGTGGCGACACCAGTGCGGGTGGCCAGGCGCGCTTGCCCGCGCTGCTTGCAGCGCATAAGCCCAGCCTGGTGGTACTGGAGCTGGGCGGCAACGATGGCCTGCGCGGGCAGCCGCCTGCGCAATTGCAACAAAATCTTGCTTCGATGATCGAGCGCTCGCGGCAGGCTGGCGCCAAAGTGGTGCTGCTGGGCATGCGCCTGCCGCCCAATTACGGTGTGCGCTACACCCGTGCGTTTGCCAACGTGTATGAGCAGTTGGCGGCGGACAAAAAGGTCCCGCTGGTGCCGTTTTTCCTTGAAGGGGTAGGGGGTGTGCCAGAGTTGATGCAGGCTGATGGCATTCATCCGGCCCAGGGTGCCCAGCAGCGCTTGCTGGAAAATGCCTGGCCGGCGATAAAACCCTTGCTGTGATGCTTTAAACGGGGGCAGCTTTCGGCTAATGTTGCGCCCCCCGTTTCGAGTGCCACCGATGCCGCGCCCCGCCTGGTCCCTGTACGCCTACCAATTGATCGAGCCCGATGAGCAGCTTGACCTGTTTGCCTGCCAGGAGGTCCGCGTGCACCTGGTGGCCCGGCAGCTCGAGTTGGGTGTGCCGGTAGACCGTACCTTGTGCGGTGGGCTGCTGCCCGCGCAACCGCGCTGGTCGGGGGTGCCGCGCTCGATCTATCGCGATGGCCGCCTGTGCGAGCTGTGCCGGGCCATCCTCGATGCCCAGCGGCGGGGCATGCGCCCGGTGTGGCCTGAGCTGCACGGCAGCTGAACGACTCGCACCTTTCATCATCTGAAACGCTTGCCGCTCAGCAATGCCTCCCGCTGGCACCAGTGCAGGTGTACAATCGATCCTCTTGACCCACCTTTCGAAGGATTTACCGGATGTTGCCGCGCTTTCCTGCCGTCACCCGTAGCCTGTCCCTGGCCGCCCTGCTGGTAGCAGGCCCCGCTGCTGCGCTGGAGCTGCCACTGCCACCTCCTGGTGAAGACATCGTCGGCCAGGTGCATGTGATCAAGGCCAAGTACGAGGACACCTTCGCCGATATCGGCACCGCCAACGACCTCGGCTACCTGGAAATGATCGCTGCCAACCCGGGTGTGGACCCGTGGTTGCCGGGCGCCGGCACCGAGATCATCCTGCCCACCCGCTACATCCTGCCACCGGGCCCGCGCGAAGGCGTGGTCATCAACCTGGCCGAGTACCGGTTGTACTACTACCCGAAAGGTCAAAACGTGGTGTACACCTTCCCGCTCGGTATCGGTCGTGAAGGCTGGGGTTCGCCGATCGCCAACACCAAGATCATCGCCAAGACGCCGAACCCGACCTGGACCCCGCCCGCATCCATCCGCAAAGAGCACGCGGCAGACGGCGATATCCTGCCTGCGGTGGTGCCGGCAGGCCCGGACAACCCACTGGGGCCATTCAAGTTCACCTTGGGCGTGCCGGGCTACCTGATCCACGGTTCGAACAAGAAGTTCGGTATCGGCATGCGCACCAGCCACGGTTGCTTCCGCATGCTCAACAACAACGTGTTGGAACTGTCCAAGCTGGTGCCGGTGGGTACGCCGGTGCGCATCATCAACGAGCCTTACAAGTTTGGTATCAGTGGCGGCAAGGTGTACCTCGAGGCACACACCCCGCTGGATGACCAGGGCAATCCGTCGGTAGTCGACAAGCATACCGCTGTCATCAATGCCTTGCTCAAGCGCGAAGACCTGGCCAACAACCTGCGCATGAACTGGGACATGGTGCGTGATGTGGTGGCTGCAGAAGATGGCATGCCGGTAGAAATTGCCGTACCGGTCGAAAACCAGGCAGGCGCACCGGTGGTTTCCAGCATTCCCCCAGAACTGCAGTAAGGTAGTGGCGATACAGGGAGGCCCGCCTTTGTGCGGGCCTTTTCGTAACAGTTGGAAGGCGCGGCAACGAGCAGGCAAAAAAAAGCCGACCCACAAGTGGGTCGGCTTCTTAACAATCCGTAAGGATTATTACTTGCGGCTGGCTTTGTCCAGCATACGCAGAGCGCGCTCGTTGGCTTCGTCAGCGGTCTGCTGAGCCTTCTGAGCGGCTGCCAGTGCGTCGTCAGCCTTACGGTAGGCTTCATCGGCACGGGCTTGAGCGCGAGCTGCTGCGTCTTCAGTAGCAGTCAGACGAGCTTCAGTTTCTTTGGAGACGCTGCTGCAACCGGTAGCCAGAACTGCGGCCAGAGCCAGAGCAGAGAATTTCAGAACGTTGTTCATCGTGTTCCCCTTCAAGGACTTTCTATTAAATAGCCATCTCTCGGAAAAGAGAAACTGGCCGGCGTACATAGTACTCATTACTTGTAGTAAGTAAACTGACTGAGCGCAAGAACTGCAAAAAAAATGTTGCTTGACGTGGCCCCGGCACGCTGTGCGAGCTGGGCGTGATCAACAACCTGTCGTGCCCGCAAGCAAGTGTAGTACAGGAACTTTTTTGTTGAACTAAGGGTGACTTGCACGGTCTTTCGGCGTCTTAAAGCCTAAAGCATCCGGCGGCTGCAGGGGCTACGGCATTAAGTGAAGAGGGTAGCGCCAAGCCCTTTTTAACTGTCGAAACCTTGAGTAAATCCGCATGCCGCGCCTACTATCTTGTGAGCGCCAGAAGACTCGAACGATTGCAATCGTCCAGCGGTCGTATGGGCAACAGGTGGCGTAGAGCATTCTGTGCCGGATTAAACCACCATCGGTTAAGGGAAGGGTCTACCTGAAAGACCTGCGAGGAGTAGTGATGAGCGAATCGTTGACCATCCACCATGACCAGGCCGGTCATCAGTTCGAGACCACCGTGGACGGTCATCGTGCCTACCTGACGTACATGGACCTGGGCAAGCAAACGCTGGATATCTATCGCACCTTCGTGCCTAACGCCCTGCGCGGCCGTGGCATCGCCGCCGCGCTGACCGAGCAGGCCCTGGCTTATGCCGAGCAGATGGGCTACACGGTGATACCGTCGTGCTCATACGTGGAGCGCTACATGGAGCGCCAGCAGCGGCACTCCACCAAGGCCTGAGCCAGGCCATGAGAGCGGGCCATGGTGAGCCCGCTCAGTAGGGCGTCAATCAGCCACGCTTGCGCTGCGGCAATACATCTTTGAGCTTGGCACGCATGCTGCGCAGCGTTTTTTCGGTTGCCGACCAGTCGATGCAGGCATCGGTAACCGACACGCCGTATTGCAGGTCTTCCAGGTTCTTCGGAATCGACTGGCAGCCCCAGTTCAGGTGGCTTTCGACCATCAGGCCGATGATCGACTGGTTGCCTTCGAGAATCTGGTTGGCGACGTTCTCCATCACCAGTGGTTGCAGGGCCGGGTCCTTGTTGGAGTTGGCGTGGCTGCAGTCGACCATGATGTTTGCCTTGATCTTGGCCTTGGCAAGGTCTTGCTCGCACAGCGCAACGCTGACCGAATCGTAGTTGGGTTTGCCATTACCGCCGCGCAGTACCACGTGGCCGTATGGGTTGCCCTTGGTGGTGACGATCGACACGCCGCCTTCCTGGTTGATACCCAGGAAGCGATGTGGCTTGGACACCGACTGCAAGGCGTTGATGGCGACGGTCAGGCCGCCATCGGTGCCGTTCTTGAAACCTACCGCCGATGACAGCCCCGAGGCCATCTCGCGGTGGGTTTGCGATTCGGTGGTACGGGCGCCGATAGCCGACCAACTGATCAGGTCCTGCAGGTATTGCGGGGAGATAGGGTCCAGCGCTTCGGTCGCGGTCGGCAGGCCCATTTCCGCCAAATCCAGCAGCAGCTTGCGGCCGATGTGCAGGCCGTCCTGGATCTTGAACGAGTCATCCAGGTACGGGTCGTTGATCAGGCCTTTCCAACCGACCGTGGTGCGCGGCTTTTCAAAGTACACGCGCATGACCAGGTACAGGGTGTCGGACACCTCTGCGGCCAGTACTTTCAGGCGCTCGGCATATTCGTGAGCGGCCTTGATATCGTGGATGGAGCAAGGGCCGACCACGACGAACAGGCGATGGTCCTTGCCGTCGAGAATATTGCGCACCACTTCACGGCCGGCAGTCACGGTCTGCAGGGCCTTGGCGCTGAGGGGGATTTCCTTCTTGAGCTGATCAGGGGTGATCAGGGTCTCGTTGGAGGCAACGTTCAAGTCATCGATCGGTAAATCAGCCATCGTGTTACTCGTCAGGTCACGGGTGCCGGCCGCCAACAATCCCCGTGCGGCCCAGCAGCAAGAATAATCGCAACGGGGAGCCGAACCTTAGCGCGTTACAAGGGGCGGGACAATGGGCTGAGCCCAGTCATTGTGGGGTTTTTACCTGTACCAAGGGTTGAAGCGCGAATGGCCTGCCCAGCGTTGCCCAACCGGTGTAAAAAGAACGCCTACCTGTTAGCTGGAGATTGGCATGCATTCGCGCGCACTACGTATTGGCATCATTGGCAGTGGCGCCATTGGCGGCTTCTATGGGTTGATGCTGGCCAAGGCCGGTTTCGATGTGCATTTTCTGCTGCGTAGCGAGTACCCGGCGGTATGTGAGCATGGCCTGAGCCTGGACAGTGCCGAGCACGGCACGCTGCACATGAAGGTGCAAGCCTATGCCAGGGCCGCCGATATGCCGCCCTGTGACTGGTTGTTGATCGGGGCCAAGGCGACCAGCAACGGCCACCTGGCCCCCTTGATCGTGCAGGCTGCCGCACCGGGTGCCAAGGTGGTGCTGTTGCAGAACGGCCTGGGGGTCGAGGAGCAGCTGCGCCCGGCACTGCGCAGCGACATGCACCTGCTGGGCGGGCTGTGCTTCATCTGTGTCAACCGGCAGGGGCCAGGCGTGATCCGGCATCAGGCCTTGGGTACCGTGAACCTGGGGTACCACAGCGGGCCTGCCAGCGATGGTGGTACGGCGCTGGTCAGTGAGGGCACAGGCTTGTTCCAGGCGGCGGGCATCGACTCGCACGCCATGCCGAACCTGGCGCTGGCGCGCTGGCAGAAACTGGTGTGGAACGTGCCTTACAACGGCCTCTCGGTATTGCTGGGTGCCAGCACCACTGCATTGATGGGCAACACCGCCAGCCGTGAACTGGTCCTGGCGCTGATGGCAGAAGTTGTGCAGGGTGCCGCAGCATGCGGCCATTTGCTGCCGGAAGGCTACGCCCAACACCTGTTCCAGGTCACCGAGCGCATGCCTGATTACTGGCCCAGCATGTACCACGACCATGCACACAAGCGCCCATTGGAGTTGCAGGCCATTTATGCCGAGCCACTGGCGCAGGCGCGGGCGGCTGGCTGCCGCTTGCCGCGCATGGAAATGCTCTACCAGGCGCTGTTGTTCATCGACCAGCACCAAGGCCGGGTCTAAGCGTTCGAGGGGGGATTCCCAGCCCGATACAGCTCACCCGTGCAGCGCGCCGGACGGCGAAGCGTGCCTCTGCCGCGCTGCTAAGCTGAAGCTTGATCTGCCGCAGCGGCAGTCCAGGAGGTCGAATGATCCGCTCCATGCTGTACGCCACCGACCTCGGTGTCTATGCCCCGTTTGTCATGCAACATGCGCTGGCGCTGGCGCGGACATTCGGGGCTGAGTTGTACGTGATCCATGCGGTCGAGCCCATGGGCCAGTTCGCTGAATCTCTCCTGCAAAGCTACCTCGACGAGCAAACGCTCGACCAGTTGCACAGCCAGGGGGTGAATACGGTAATGGCCAATATAGAGCAGCGCGTGCTGGAGAACTTTCGCGATGAGCTGGGCGAGGAGGCCGACCTAGCTGTCATCAAGGCCGTACGGGTTCGCCAGGGCGACCCGGCGCAGGTCATTCTGGATCAGGCGCAACGGCTCAGTGTCGACCTGCTGATTTTTGGTAGCCACAGTGCCGGTGCCGGGGTGGATGTGCCAATCGGCCGTACGGCGGTGCGGCTGCTGCAACTGTCGCCGGTCCCGGTCTACATGGTGCCGTTGGCGCAGCATTTGGGGCGTAGGAAAACGTGAGCGCGGCTGTAGGGCATATCCTCAGCATGTAACAAAATTGTTCTAGATTTATTTCCGGAACCACTAATATAGTTATATATCGTCGCTGCTTGCCGCCGCTGACTCATCGCTGAACCGAGGGAAATCTATGAAGCTTCAACAACTGCGCTACATCTGGGAAGTGGCGCATCATGACCTCAATGTCTCCGCGACGGCGCAGAGCCTGTATACCTCCCAGCCGGGTATCAGCAAGCAGATCCGCCTGCTGGAAGACGAGTTGGGTGTTGAAGTATTCGCGCGCAGTGGCAAACACCTGACCCGCGTTACCCCGGCCGGTGAGCGCATCATCAATACCGCGGGCGAAATCCTGCGCAAGGTCGAGAGCATCAAGCAGATCGCCCAGGAGTTCTCCAACGAGAAAAAGGGCACGCTGTCCATCGCCACCACCCATACCCAGGCGCGCTACGCGTTGCCGCCGGTGATCAGCAGCTTCATCAAGCAATACCCGGAAGTGTCCCTGCACATGCACCAGGGCTCGCCGATGCAGATTGCCGAAATGGCCGCAGACGGCACGGTCGACTTTGCCATTGCCACCGAGGCACTGGAGCTTTTCGGCGACCTGGTCATGATGCCTTGCTACAAGTGGAACCGTTGCGTGGTCGTGCCGCAAGGTCACCCACTGGCCAAGCTGCCCAAGCTGACGTTGGAGGCCGTAGCCGAATACCCGATCGTGACCTATGTGTTCGGTTTCACCGGGCGCTCCAAGCTGGATGAGGCCTTCAACCACCGCGGCCTTACGCCGAAGGTAGTGTTCACTGCCGCCGACGCCGACGTGATCAAGACCTATGTGCGCCTGGGGCTGGGCGTGGGCATCGTTGCCGGCATGGCAGTGGACGCCAAGCTCGACAGCGACCTGGTGGCACTCGATGCCAGCGAGCTGTTCGAGGCCAGCATCACCAAGATCGGTTTCCGCCGTGGCACCTTCCTGCGCGGCTTCATGTGTGACTTCATCGAGAAATTCGCGCCGCACCTGACCCGCGAAGTGATGGCCAAGGCCATCCAGTGCCACAACAAGCAGGAGCTCGAAGCGCTGTTCGAAGGGGTCGAGCTGCCCGTGCACTGAAACACGAACACCGGGGGCTTTGCGCCCCCGCTTCTACAGCGGCGTTACGGGTTCAAGCCTTGCTGATCAGGTTGCCAGCGTGCAACCCGCACTCCTTCTGGGTGGACTCTTCCCACCACCAACGCCCTTCACGTTCATGCTGGTTCGGCAGCACCGGGCGCGTGCAGGGCTCGCAGCCGATGCTGATGAAGCCACGTTCATGCAGGCTGTTGTACGGCAGCTCCAGCATGCGGATATAACCCCACACTTCTGCGCTGCTCATCTGCGCCAGCGGGTTGAACTTGTACAGCGTGCGCTCGGGCGTGGAGAAGGCGCTGTCGATTTCCAGCGCTGCCACCTGGCTGCGAGTGCCAGGGCTCTGGTCACGGCGCTGGCCAGTGGCCCAGGCGCTGACGGTTGCCAGCTTGCGCCGCAATGGCTCGATCTTGCGGATGCCGCAGCACTCGCCATGGCCGTCCTTGTAGAAACTGAACAGGCCCTTTTCCTTGACGAATGGGTCAAGCTGGGCGCGGTCCGGGCTGAGGATTTCGATCGGCAGGCCATACTGCTCGCGCACCTGGTCGATGAACCGGTACGTTTCCGGGTGCAGGCGGCCTGTGTCGAGGCTGAATACCTTGACCTGCTTGTTAAGCTTCCAGGCCATGTCGACCAGCACCACGTCCTCGGCGCCGCTGAAGGAAACCCACAGGTCGTCGCCGAAGTGCTCGAAGGCAAGCTTGAGGATGTCTTGCGGGGATTTGTTGGCATAGGTCGCGGCCAGGGCGGCGACGTCGAAGGGTTGGCTCATCAGGCGGTTTCCATCTTGGCTGTGGCGCTGTGCGCTCGTAGTGGGGGTGATGGTAACAAAAAAACAGGGTCTGGACGGGCTGGCGCTCACAGGCCTTGCAGTGTCTGCAGCAATACCCGCACCTTGGCAATCGACTCTTCGTACTCGGCCTGCCATTCGGAGTCGGCCACCACTGCGCCGCCACCCCAGCAGCTGACCTGGCCATCCTTGACCAGCAGGCTGCGAATGGCGATCGAGCTGTCCATTTCGCCACGCACGTCCACATACAGCAGGGAACCGCAGTACAGTGCCCGCCGCGTGGGCTCCAGCTCGTCGATGATCTGCATGGCGCGGATCTTCGGCGCGCCGGTAATCGAGCCGCCAGGGAAGCTGTCGGCGATCAGGTCCAGGGCGTCCTTGCCGCTGGCCAAACGGCCGGTAATGCTACTGACCAGGTGGTGCACGTTGGGGTAGCTCTCCAGGCTGAACAGCTCCGGTACCTTTACCGAGCCCACCTCGCAGGTACGTCCCAGGTCATTGCGCAGCAGGTCGACGATCATCAGGTTTTCCGAGCGGTCCTTGGGGCTGTGCAACAGCGCCTCGGCATTGCGCCGGTCTTCGCCCGGGTCGATGGCGCGTGGGCGCGTGCCCTTGATCGGACGGGTCTCGACCTGGCGTTGGCTGACGCGAATGAAGCGCTCGGGTGAAAAGCTGAGCAGGGCGCTGCCGTCGGCCAACTGCTGATAGCCCGAAAAGGGCGTCGGGCAGGCCTGGCGCAGTGCCTTGTAGGCCTGCCACGGGTCGCCCTTGCACGGCGCGCGAAAGCGCTGGGTGAGGTTGATCTGGTAGCAGTCACCGGCCTGGATATAGCGCTGCACCTGGTCGAAGGCGGCCTGGTACTGCGCAGGCTGCAAGTCGCCGGCCATGGGTGCGAGCAGCTGAAAGTCGCCATCGGGCGTGTGCTCGCTGCCGGCGAAGAAGCTGATCAGGCGTTCGCGCTCGTGTTGCGGCAGGCTTGGGTGAAACACCAGCTGGCTGGTGCCGCACTGGTGGTCGCTGACCAGCGCCCAGGCATACAGGCCCAGTTGCGCGTCGGGCAGCCCGAGGTCATCCACGGCGTTGCTTGGCAGGTGTTCAAGGCGGCGGCCGAAGTCATAGCTCAGGTAGCCGATCAGGCCGCCGGCGAAAGGCAGTTCTACGCCGCTGGGCAAATCGGCGCTGCCCAGGCGCGCCAGGCCCTCGCGCAGGCGGGCGAGAAAGGCGCGGCCATCCTCTGCGGGTTCGGCTTGCAGTTGTTGCAGCGGCCAGGCACTGAGCAGATCGAAACGCCCGCGCTCGGCACCAGGGCGGGCGCTGTCGAGCAGGATGGCACCGGGCGCCTGGCGCAGGCGGGCGAAATAGGCGGCTGGGTCGGGTTGGTAGGGCAGGGGGTGGAGCGTACAGGTCGGCATCAGTATGGACGGCGATGTAAAAGCGAGGAGGGCGATTGTAGACCTGTGCGGGAGCAGCGCCTAGCACTGGGCGCGACATTCAACCCTGTGTTTGGCGCCTGGGGCTGGTCGCGACGCAAGGCGGCTGCCCCAGGAGATGTGGCAGCCGCCCCGGCGATGTCAGCCTGGGTGTACGTGCCCGAACAAGCCCTGCGACACCTTCACCCGCTGCTCGACGTCCTCCGTCAGGCCGTCCTTGGCCAGCGCTTCGATGTGCGCTTCGATAGCATGGGTGCGCTGGGTCAACCCGCAGTCGTTGGCGATCTGGATGTTCAGCCCTGGGCGGGCGTTGAGCTCCAGAATCAGCGGGCCTTTGTCCTGGTCCAGGACCATGTCCACGCCGATATAGCCCAGCCCGCAAAGCTCGTAGCACCCGGCGGCCAGCTTCATGAAGCCGTCCCAGTTCGGCAGTTGCACGCCGTCCACCGCGTTGGTGGTGTCTGGGTGCTTGCTGATGATGTTGTTCAGCCAGGTGCCGCGCAGGGTCACGCCGGTAGCCAGGTCGACCCCTACGCCGATGGCGCCCTGGTGCAGGTTGGCCTTGCCGCCGGACTGCCGGGTGGGCAGGCGCAGCATGGCCATGACCGGGTAGCCCATCAGCACGATGATGCGGATGTCGGGCACGCCTTCATAGCTGATGCTCTTGAAGATCTGGTCAGGTGTGACCCGGTATTCGATCAGCGCCCGGTCACGGTGCCCGCCCAGCGAGTACAGGCCGGTGAGGATGCTCGAGACCTGGTGCTCGATTTCCTCGTGGCTCATGATCTTGCCGGAAACGGTGCGGTAGCGGTCCTCGAAGCGGTCGGCGATCACCAGGATGCCGTCACCGCCGGCACCTTGGGCCGGCTTGATGACGAAGTCGTTGCGGCCGCCGATGATCTCGTGAAGCTTGTCGATCTGCTTCTCGGTCTCGATGACACCGTACATTTCCGGCACGTGGATGCCTGCCGCGAGGGCACGCTCCTTGGTGATGATCTTGTCGTCGACAATCGGGTACAGGCTGCGCTTGTTGTACTTCAGCACATAGTCTGCGTTACGCCGGTTGATGCCCATGATGCCCCGGGCCTCCAGGGCTTTCCACGTCTTGATCAGGCCAAACATCACACGTCTGCCTTTTTCACGAATGCCTTGAAGCGCATCAGCTCGGTCAGACGGTAGCCGCGATAACGGCCCATCGCCAGCATGAAGCCGACCAGGATCAGCAGCACGGCCGGGAAGGTGAACACGAAGTACACCAGCTCTGGCACCATCATCAGCAGGTGGGCCAGTGATGCGGCAAACAGGGTGCCGATGGCCACTTTCATGGCATGGCCGCCGCCACGCTCTTCCCAGGTGATCGACAGGCGTTCGATGGTCATGGTCAGGATCACCATCGGGAACAGGGCTACCGACAGCCCGCGCTCAAGGCCCAGCTTGTGGCTGAACAGGCTGATCGCCGCAATCAGCACCACGACGAAGGTCAGCACCACGGACAGGCGCGGCAGCATCTGCAGTTTCAGGTGCTCCAGGTACGAACGCAGTGACAGGCCCAATGCCGTGATGACCGTGAACAACACGATACCGAAGCCCAGCTGGGTTTCGCGGAAGGCCAGGGCGATCAGCACCGGGGTGAAGGTACCCAGGGTCTGGATACCGATCAGGTTGCGCAGCACCAGGATCACCAGCACACCAATCGGGATCATGACCATGATCATGAAGGTCTGCTGGGTTTGCAGGGGCAGGCCGTACAGCGAATATTCGAGGAAGTCGGCGTCGGTGTTCTCGTCAGTCAGCTTGGCCAGGCGAATGGCGTTCATTTCACTGTTGTTCATGCTGAACGTGACGTTGGCCTTCTTGCCGCCATCGACGGTAATCAGGTTGTCGTCACCGGTCCACCACAGCAGTCGGTCGCTGGGCAGGCCCTGTTCGCCCGTGTCCGGGTTGAAGTACAGCCAGTCGTTGCCGTTGTAGCTGCGCAGCCACAGCTCGGGGGTTTGCGGGGTGTCGGCCACCAGGCGGATGGTGTGCACCTTTTCCATCGGTACGTGGGCAATCGACAGCAGCAGGTCGATCACCTGGGCCTTTTTCATCGGTGAGGTATCGCCGGCCAGCAGCAGTTTGACGTTGTCATCGTTGAGGTTGTTGACCCGCTTGATGGTTTCGCTGACGAACGTCTCGACGTCGGCCGAATGCTGGCGGATAGGCGCCATCAGCGCCTCGGCGGCGATTTTTTCGGGGCCGTCGATGGCCAGGCTGTCACGGAAGGTCGGGCCTTTTACCGCGGTTTTTTCGTTGCTGTAGCGCTTGGTCAGCACCAGGCGGTAGTACAGCGTCTGGTTGCCGCTGGCGCGACGGGCCGACCAGGTGACCTTGCGGTTGCCATCGGCACGGTTGACGCTGACCCCGTAGTTGTTGGAGATGAAGCTCTCGTTGAGGCTGACGTAGTCGCGGTTCAGTGGCGGCACGAACATCTGCACCTTGACCGGGTCCTTGGTGCTGGCCACGAACTCGACCTTGGCGTCGATGTTCCACAGGTCGTCGGTTTCATCCTCGGTCACCGGTATGCCGAGGAAGAAGATCTGATAAGCCGTGACTGCCACGCCCAACAACACCAGTACGGTGATCAGGACTTTCAGATGGAGGGTAAGAGAGCGCATCGGGATTACTCTGCTTTGGGAGCGTCGGTGGCACAGGCAGGTTTGCCGGCCGCGTATTTAAGGCTTGGGTCGACCAGCGCGTCGAAGTGCTTGAGCGCCTCGGAGCCGATCAGCAGCGGGAACTGGAAGGCGCTGCGGTCGGTGAGGTTGACTTCGATGGTGCGCAGGGCCTGGCCCATGCAGATTTCGAGTTCGATGACCGGGCGGGCGGTGTAGGCCTTGCCCGATTCAGCATCATAGTCGCCCGCTCGGCGCTTGATTTTGCTGACGCGGGCCAGGGGCCGTTCGATCGGATGCGAGTGGGCGGCATCGATGGCCAGGTAGAAGCGCACCCAGCTTTCGCCGTTGCGCTTGAAGCGCTTGATGTCGCGGGCGCTGAGCGAGGCAGTTTTGGCGCCGGTGTCGAGTTTGGCCGCCACTTCCAGGTCCAGGTCGCCCAGGCGTGCGTATTCATTGAGACCGTACACGGTCTTGCCGGCCGCCTGGCCAATGGCCGGCAGCAGGGTGAGGCAAAGCAGCAATAAAACGGGTGTGAGTCTCATAATCCTGGCGCGATGCAGTGCAAGGTTCTAGGCAAGGTTCAGGTCAAGGTGACTGGCAACTACTGCGCAAGCTTCCTCGTTCATCTGTCAACAAGCATGACTGCATGACAGACAGGCTATCCATACCCCATCGGAGGCGCGGCATTCTATCACGACGACGTATTGACGCCAGCGGTGCGCGATCTGACAGCGCTTGGCTTGCCTAAGTTCGTTCTTAGACGATTGTCGACAATATTGAATTTGTCTTTGACTTGAGTGGCTTCGCTGGTTAACTTCTGGCGAAGAGATTTCCCAAGGTGTCGACAATATGCAAGACCTTTCCACCCCTGGCCCGATGCTGGCAGACGAATCGGAAACCTTGTCGGAAAACGTCTTCCGGCGTATTCAGGCGGCCATCGTCAAAGGGGAAATTGCCCCTGGCAGCAAGATCTCCGAGCCAGAGCTGGCACGCACCTATGGCATCAGCCGCGGGCCGCTGCGCGAGGCCATCCACCGCCTGGAAGGCCAGCGCCTGCTGGTGCGGGTGCCCCATGTAGGCGCACGGGTGGTATCGCTCAACCATGCCGAACTGATCGAGCTGTACGAGATTCGTGAGTCCCTGGAAGGCATGGCCTGCCGCCTGGCCGCTGAACGCATGAGCCAGGCCGATATCGACGAGCTGCGCCGGGTGCTCGATACCCATGAGCGGGATGCCGCGTTCCAGGCTGGCCTGGGTTACTACCAGCAGGAGGGCGACTACGACTTCCATTACCGCATCATCCAGGGCAGCGGTAACCAGACGTTGGTCAAGATGCTGTGTGGCGAGCTGTACCAGCTGGTGCGCATGTACCGTATCCAGTTCTCGGCCACGCCCAACCGGCCACGCCAGGCCTTTGCCGAACACCACCGCATTCTCGATGCCATCGCCGAACGTGACGGCGAACTGGCCGAACTTCTGATGCGCCGTCACATCGGTGCGTCCAAGCGCAATATCGAGCGTCACTATCTGGACGCCCACAACAATAACCCACGAGGTGAGAAATGACTGTGAACAGCACACCCGGTCAGCGTTTTCGCGATGCCGTCGCCGCTGAACACCCCCTGCAGGTGGTTGGCGCCATCAATACCAACCATGCCTTGCTGGCCAAGCGCGCCGGTTTCAAGGCCATCTACCTGTCCGGTGGCGGCGTGGCAGCAGGCTCCCTGGGCCTGCCGGACCTGGGTATCACTGGCCTGGACGATGTGCTCACCGACGTGCGCCGTATTACCGATGTGTGCGACCTGCCGCTGTTGGTGGATGTCGATACAGGCTTCGGTGCCTCGGCTTTCAACGTGGCGCGCACCGTGCGCTCGATGAGCAAGTTCGGTGCGGCGGCGATCCATATCGAGGATCAGGTCGGCGCCAAGCGTTGCGGCCACCGGCCGAACAAGGAAATCGTCAGCCAGCAGGAAATGGTCGACCGCATCAAGGCAGCCGTCGATGCCCGCAGCGACGACAGCTTCGTGATCATGGCGCGTACCGACGCCTTGGCCGTCGAAGGCTTGAACGCTGCCCTGGATCGTGCCGCAGCGTGCATCGAGGCGGGTGCCGACATGATCTTCCCGGAAGCGATCACCGAGCTGCAGATGTACAAGACCTTCGCTGACCGGGTGAAGGCACCGATACTGGCCAACATCACCGAGTTTGGCGCCACTCCGCTGTACACCACCGAAGAGCTGGCTGCGGTCGATGTTTCGCTGGTGCTGTACCCGCTGTCGGCGTTCCGCGCCATGAACAAGGCAGCCGAGAATGTGTACACCGCGCTGCGCCGCGACGGCACGCAGAAGAACGTGATCGACACCATGCAGACGCGCATGGAGCTTTACGATGCCATTGGCTACCACGCCTTCGAGCAGAGCCTCGACGCGTTGTTTGCCCAGAAGAAGGGCTGAGCCAGTGACAACACCAGCCCCGTATGGCAGCGGGGTTGCCCGCGAAAGGGCGGGTACAGGCAAGCCCGATTAGCCAGCCAGATTTCCATAACAAGTTCAAGAAAGGAGAAACACCATGGCCGAAGCAAAAGTACTCAGTGGCGCGGGCCTGCGTGGCCAGGTCGCCGGCCAGACTGCACTGTCCACCGTGGGTCAGGCCGGTGCCGGTCTGACCTACCGCGGTTACGATGTGCGTGACCTGGCCGCTGGTGCCGAATTCGAAGAGGTCGCCTACCTGCTGCTGTACGGCGAGCTGCCCTCCCAGGCTGAATTGGCCGACTACAAACACAAGCTCAAGGGCATGCGTGACCTGCCACCGGCACTCAAGGAAGTGCTCGAGCGCATTCCCCGCGACGCCCACCCCATGGACGTGATGCGCACCGGTTGTTCGGTGCTCGGTACCCTCGAGCCCGAGCTCACCTTCGAAGCCCAGCGCGACAAGACCGACCGGCTGTTGGCCCTGTTCCCGGCGGTGATGTGCTACTGGTACCGCTTCACCCACCATGGCGTGCGCATCGACTGCAGCAGCGACGAAGACACCCTGGGCGGCCACTTCCTGCACCTGCTGCACGGCAAGAAGCCCAGCGAGCTGCACGTCAAGGTCATGAACGTGTCGCTGATCCTCTACGCCGAGCACGAGTTCAACGCCTCGACCTTCACGGCCCGGGTGTGCGCTTCGACCCTGTCCGACCTGTATTCCTGCGTTACCGCAGCCATCGGCACGCTGCGCGGCCCGCTGCACGGGGGGGCCAACGAGGCTGCCATGGAGCTGATAGAGCGCTTCCAGAGCCCGCAGGAAGCCACTGCCGAGCTGCTGCGCATGCTCGAGCGCAAAGACAAGATCATGGGCTTCGGGCATGCCATCTACAAAGAGTCCGACCCGCGCAACGAGGTGATCAAGGGCTGGGCGAAGCAATTGGCCGATGAGGTGGGCGACAAGGTGCTGTACCCGGTTTCCGAAGCCATCGACAAGACCATGTGGGAGCAGAAACGCCTGTTCCCCAATGCCGACTTCTACCATGCCTCGGCTTACCACTTCATGGGTATTCCGACCAAGCTGTTCACCCCGATCTTCGTCTGTTCGCGCCTGACTGGCTGGGCGGCGCACGTGTTCGAGCAGCGCGCCAACAACCGCATCATCCGCCCGAGCGCCGAGTATGTCGGCGTCGAGCAGCGCCAGTTCGTGCCGATCGAGCAGCGCTGAGGCATGGATCGCCAGGGCTGCTGCGCAGCCCAATCGCGGCACAAGGCCGCTCCCACAGGGACTGCGCAGCGCCCCCATTGGCCAGATCTGTATACCGAGTACCGTGACCGAGCCTGATAACGATATGAATACTGCATACCGCAAGCCCCTGCCAGGCACCGACCTGGACTACTTCGATGCGCGCGCGGCCGTCGAGGCGATCAAGCCCGGCGCCTACGACGGCCTGCCGTACACCTCGCGCGTTCTCGCCGAAAACCTGGTGCGTCGCTGCGACCCGGCCACCCTCGACGCCTCGCTGAGCCAACTGATCGAGCGCAAGCGCGACCTCGATTTCCCGTGGTTCCCGGCGCGCGTGGTGTGCCATGACATCCTCGGCCAGACCGCGCTGGTCGACCTCGCCGGCCTGCGTGACGCCATCGCCGACAAGGGCGGCGACCCGGCCCAGGTCAACCCGGTGGTGCCGGTACAACTGATCGTCGACCACTCGCTGGCTGTCGAGTGCGGCGGTTATGACCCGCAAGCGTTCGACAAGAACCGCGCCATCGAAGACCGACGTAACGAAGACCGCTTCCACTTCATCAACTGGACCAAGAAAGCGTTCAAGAATGTCGACGTGATCCAGCCGGGTAACGGCATCATGCACCAGATCAACCTGGAGAAGATGTCGCCGGTGGTGCACTGCGAACATGGCATCGCCTACCCGGATACCTGTGTGGGCACTGACAGCCACACCCCGCACGTCGATGCCCTGGGCGTGATCGCCATTGGCGTGGGTGGCCTGGAAGCGGAAAACGTGATGCTTGGCCGAGCATCGTGGATGCGCCTGCCGGAAATCGTCGGCGTCGAGTTGACCGGCAAGCTGGCGCCGAACCTCACCGCCACCGACCTGGTGCTGGCCCTGACCGAGTTCCTGCGCAAGCAGAAAGTGGTCGGCGCCTACCTGGAGTTCCACGGTGAAGGTGCGCGCGCCCTGACCCTGGGGGACCGCGCGACCATCTCCAACATGGCCCCGGAGTACGGCGCCACGGCGGCCATGTTCGCCATCGACCAGCAGACCATCGATTACCTGCGCCTGACCGGCCGTGAAGAACAGCAGGTCAAACGGGTGGAAACCTATGCCAAGGTCGCCGGCCTCTGGGCCGACAGCCTGGCCGGCGCGGTATACGAGCGTACCCTGAGCTTCGACTTGTCGAGCGTGGTACGCAACATGGCCGGCCCGTCCAACCCGCATGCCCGCGTGGCCACCAGCGAGCTGGCGGCCAAAGGCATTGCCGGCAGCTGGCAGCAAGTGCCAGGGCAGATGCCTGATGGTGCGGTGATCATTGCCGCCATCACCAGCTGTACCAACACCAGCAACCCGCGCAACGTGATCGCCGCAGGCCTGATTGCACGCAACGCCAACAGGCTGGGCCTTACCCGCAAGCCGTGGGTCAAGTCATCGCTGGCCCCGGGCTCCAAGGCGGTGCAGCTGTACCTGGAAGAGGCTGGCCTGGAGAAAGAACTGGAGCAACTGGGCTTTGGCATCGTCGCCTTCGCCTGTACGACCTGCAACGGCATGTCTGGCGCCCTGGACCCGGTGATCCAGCAGGAAATCATCGACCGTGACCTGTACGCCACCGCCGTTCTGTCGGGCAACCGCAACTTCGACGGGCGTATCCACCCGTATGCCAAGCAAGCCTTCCTGGCCTCGCCACCCTTGGTGGTCGCCTATGCGATTGCGGGCACCATTCGCTTCGACATCGAGAAGGACGTGTTGGGCGTGGTCGATGGCCAGGAAATCCGCCTCAAGGACATCTGGCCCAGTGACGAAGAGATCGACGCCGTGGTGCGTGCGGCGGTCAAGCCGGAGCAATTCCGCAAGGTGTACATCCCGATGTTCGCCATCGAGGAAGACCGCGGGCCGAAAGTGGCACCGTTGTATGAATGGCGGCCAATGAGCACCTATATTCGCCGGCCGCCGTACTGGGAAGGCGCCTTGGCCGGTGAGCGGACCCTGCGTGGCATGCGGCCGCTGGCGGTGCTGCCGGACAACATCACCACCGACCACCTGTCGCCATCCAACGCGATCATGCTCGACAGTGCTGCGGGCGAGTACCTGGCGAAAATGGGCCTGCCAGAAGAAGACTTCAACTCTTACGCCACCCACCGCGGTGACCACCTGACCGCCCAGCGCGCGACCTTTGCCAACCCCAAGCTGTTCAACGAGATGGTGCGCAACGCAGACGGCAGCGTGAAGCAAGGCTCGCTGGCGCGAATCGAACCGGAAGGCAGGGTGACCCGCATGTGGGAGGCGATCGAGACCTACATGCAGCGCAAGCAGCCGCTGATTATCGTGGCCGGTGCCGACTATGGCCAGGGCTCATCGCGTGACTGGGCGGCCAAGGGCGTGCGCCTGGCCGGTGTCGAGGCCATTGTCGCAGAAGGTTTCGAGCGCATTCACCGCACCAACCTGGTAGGCATGGGCGTGCTGCCGCTGGCGTTCAAACCCGGCACCGACCGCAAGACCTTGGGGCTGGACGGTAGCGAAACCTATGACGTGCTGGGTGCGCGTACGCCGCGCGCTACGCTGACCCTGGTGATTACCCGGGCCAGCGGCGAGCGCATCGATGTGCCGGTGACCTGCCGCCTGGACACGGCCGAGGAAGTGTCGATCTACGAAGCGGGCGGGGTGCTGCAACGCTTCGCCCAGGACTTCCTCGAAGCTACCGCCTAACCCTAAGAGCAGGGGCCGCGTTGCGGCCC
>NZ_AEWE02000065.1:0-79764 GCF_000190455.2 Pseudomonas sp. TJI-51 | reverse complement strand
TGGGAGCGGGCGTGTCGAGGCGTCGACCCGCCGCGAAGAATCCAACGCGGTAGCTGGCACCGGCTACGCCGGTATTCGCGGCGGTTCGACGCCTCGACATGCCCGCTCCCACAAGCCCCCGCTAAATCAGAGAGAGCGCCGAATCAGCCGCGTAGAAACCACCCATGAAGAGCCTGCCATCCCAAACGATTTTTTGGGGAGCCATGCATCAACCCCCGCAGCGCCGATTAGGACCTCAGTCTGCCCGCCCTTCTCCAAGGCGTCGTTGGCAATGCGTTGTAGGAAAACGCCCACAGCAGCTGTCAAACCACTGAACAATGATGGCACTATGGCATTAATTAGGAAAAGCAGCCTCCGGTACAAGACGTAACCGAATGTCATGCGCACAGGGACAGGTAATATGGCTTCGATTCAGGTGGATGGTGAGGACAAAACCGCAAAGATCAGTGACTGGACGATCGGCTGGAGCGAAAAGTACGAAGCGTTGGCGCTGACACCCGTCCGCTGAATAACTGCCGAGTCTCACCTTCCCGCGAGTTGAACAATGTACTCCTGACCAAACCTGGCAGCATGATCGTCAAACCCATCGACAAGGCGGTGATCTACGACGAGCGCTATGCGGTAGTGCACTATCCGGGCGGTACCAGGCCCTACGTTCACAAGATGGACGGCATCGTCTTGATCGAGCCTACCTCGATCAAGAACACGTCTGTCTTCGGTTATTTCACTGCGATTGCGAAAGGCCGATGCGCTGAAGCGCGATCAGAGGAAGATCGTGCCATTGCCAGCAATGTGGTGACTCAGCTTGGACAACTGCCAGCTCTCGCCAGCACTGCCTTGCAAGCCTATTGCACCGGGCGCAATGGAACGCTCGCACCAAGTCAGGGGCTCATCTATCCGTTCGGTCTGAACGAAAGCCAGCATCAGGCCGTCGAGCGGGCATTCAGTGCGCAAATCAGCGTGATCGAAGGCCCACCGGGAACCGGCAAGACTCAGACCATTCTCAACATCATCGCCAACATCCTATTGCGCGGGCAGAGGGTTGCGGTGGTGTCCAACAACAATGCGGCCGTGGCAAACGTCTACGAGAAACTGGAAAAATGCGGCCTGGGCCACCTGGTTGCCAAACTTGGCAATGAGAAAAACCGCGAAGCGTTCTTCGACGATTTACCTGCATGGCCACCCAGCGTGGCTGGGCCGGCGCCGTCTCTGGAAGAGATCCAGGGCTTGCTGACCCGTTTGAAGCAGCATCTGGCAGACCACAACCGGGCGGCTCAACTGCAGATTGAAATGGACGAGCTGGTCATCGAGCGGCGCTATCTGCAGCAGTGGCAGGCAGAAAACGGTGTGCAGGTTATGCCGCTGGACAAGTACAGGCTGACCCCGCGCAAGACTGCCGACCTTATGGCCTACCTATCGCACCTGGGCGAGCGACGTGTGAAGCTCAAGGATCGCATCGAGCTGCTGTTGTAATTCCGAGTCTTTCGCACCAAGCCTTTCACCGAAGGCGAGGCACGCATGGCCGCGTTCCATGCACTGCAGATGCACTACTACGACAGGTCGCTACAGGATAAGGAAACCGAGCTGCTGGCGTGCCGCGAAACGTTGGCGCGTGCGAACTTCACGACCCTACTCAAAGCACTGACAACGGCATCGATGCACCACCTGAAACAGCATGTGCAAGGCCAGGTTCCGCCGCAATCCAGCTTCGATATGAAAAGCTACCGCAGGGAGTTTGATGCCTTCATGCAACGTTTTCCTATCCTGGCCAGCGGCACGCACTCGATCATCAATTCGATCGCGCCAGGGGCGGTTCTCGACTACGTGATCATCGATGAAGCGTCGTTGCAGGACATAGTACCGGGCATCCTGCCGCTGGGCTGCGCCAAGAACCTGATCGTTGTCGGCGACAACCGCCAGTTGCCGCACATCCCCGTGAAACTGGGGCTGCCGGCGCCGGCCGCGGCCTACGACTGCGAGCAACACAGTCTGCTGGATTCGTGCATTGCCGTGTTCCAGGAGGCGCTGCCAAGGACGCTGCTGAAGGAGCATTACCGCTGCCACCCCAAGATCATCCAGTTTTGCAATCAGCAATTCTATGACAACGCACTGGTGCCGATGACCGTAAACAACGGCGACGAGCCCCTACGTCTTGTGGTGACAGCCAAAGGCAACCACGCACGCAAGAACACCAACCTTCGGGAGTTGGACTCCTTGTTGAAAGTGCTCGAAGACGAGGGGCAGTCCGTTGCAATGGACGGTGAAGGCCGCGGTTACATCGCCCCGTTCCGGGCACAGGTCGAACTCTGCGATAAGCACCTGCCAGCGGACTTCATCAAGGACACGGTGCACAAGTTCCAGGGGCGCGAGTGCGACGAGATCGTCTTTTCCACCGTGCTGGACAAGAAGCGCAGCAACCAGGCGCAAAGGCGTCTGGATTTCGTCGACGACCCACGCATGATCAACGTGGCAGTGTCGCGGGCAAAACATCGCTTCACCCTTGTGACCGGTGACGAGGTTTTCACCGAGAACAATGGCCACATCGCCGCGCTGATCCGCTATATCAGTTACTACGCGCAGGATGAGCAGATTGTCCGTGCGCCAGTGGTGTCGGCATTCGACTTGTTGTACCACGAGTACGACCAGTCACTGGAACGCCTCAAGGCCCGTCTGCGGCCCGAAGACTCACGCTACAAGTCGGAGCAGATCGTGGCGCAACTGCTTCGCGAAGCGCTTTCAGCGCCGGCCTGCCATGCATTGACGTACCATACGCAGGTCCACCTGGATAAGCTCGTATCGACGGGCAAGTTCGAGTGGACGCAAGCCCAGCGGGCGTTTATGCGCCGCGCCAGTTGCGATTTCGTACTTTATTTTAAAGTTGGCAAGACCCCAGTTGGCGTGATCGAGGTCGATGGCGGGTATCACGATCACCCTGTGCAGGCCGCTCGGGACGTCATGAAGAATGAGATTCTGGCCGCCTGCGGTCTTCCTATCATCCGGCTGCGGACGGTGGAGTGTGATATTGAGCGCAGAATTGAGGCGTTTCTCGCGCGGTGGTCCACACCTGCTCTGGGCGATTAGGCGACACCGGGCTGCTACGGGCAGTTGCACCGGCGCGGCGGGGCTACTATTGAGCCGGATGCACCGCTTGCAGGTGGTTGGAAAAACCCTCCTCAGTTTCACAACGCCAAGTCGCCCACAGCTTGCACCCTCGCTCATCCCCCATGTCCAACTCAAACGCCAACCAGTTGCGCGCCGGCATCACATAGCGGTTGAAACCCGGGAACAGCATCATTTCGACACAGTGTTGCACGTCAATGGACTGCACTTTGCCAGCGGTATGATTCAGCAACTGAAGAAACAGCCGTTCAGCCACGCCAATCAATGACGGATGCACCACGCCTGACGAAGTGAATTGCTGAATCTGCGCCCAGTTTGATGTCGGTGGGATATCCCGACGATAGCAACTGCCCCAGGCGGCGACATGCACATCACCGGATGCAATGGAGACCCGCAGCATTCTCTGCTCAGCGATACGGGTCAGCGATTCCAGCAATCGCTTGCGCTCCCCTTCGTGGTCACCGTGCGACCAGTGGTCTTTGAGATCATCCGCATTGCTGTCGAGCACATGGTCCTGGCCAAACGTATCGAGTAGACCTTCAGCCAGGGACAGCTTGGGGTGCGCGACAGGGACGGAGGACATGAAGATCAAATGCTGACATTTGCTCCCAGGATGAACGGGCTCACCGTCACGCAGCGTATTCAGCCAAGCCTGCATGGCACTCCATGTATCGGCGCCCATAACCTGCGTGCGTGAACGCTCCGAGCGTAGATCAGCTACGAACAACGACACGGGTCCCACGTGATACCCAAAACTGAAGCCTGGCTGGTCGTCCAGGAGCGGCAAGGCCAACTGGTCGCCCTTCAAATGAACGCTCCAGGGTATGGGCTCATAGTGTGGATCCTGCTGGGACACATCGGCACGCTGGAGCAATCTTACAGGGGGCAAATCTTCAACAGCATGCTGCAACTGAAACACCCAGAACGCCCTGCGCGCATGAAGCATCATCACCTGAAACAACTCGCAGTGCTGCATGGCCGGACTGTATGATCCCCACCCATCGAAAATGTCGTGGTCGTCCCACATCATCACCGTAGGTATTCTCGCCATCGCATCAGCGCAATCAAGATTCGGTTTAGTGTGCCCCCAGTCACGCCGAGCATCAGGCAGCCAACGACTGGCATAGAGCCCGAAATAGTAAGACTCAATCTCCTTTTCCAGCGCTGCACTGACCTTGAACGCCAGCTGATCCTTTCGCGCCATTCCGACCCATTTCTTCAGCGGTTTCAGGTCCTCCCAGATCGAGTCAAAGTAAATCTGGTCCCCACCCATCAGCAGCAAATGGAACCGCTTCAGTCCCTTGTCATGGATCCGCTTCTCGTGCCAAAGCTGCTCTTTGTCCAGCACATACCCTGCAGCACGCAAATCACGGTCGTGGTTGCTGATCAAGTCCGCCCAGACGGCGTTTTCGGGGCGCACCAACTTGCGCATTCCACTTGGATCGGAAAAGCCATTGCAAGAAACGTAGGCCATCCTTGGGGCATAGTCTTTTCCAGGAACGGAGAAATGCCATTGCAGCCCTCCGTGCCCCACGCCGAACTGAACCGTACGCTCCTGGGCCTGCTGAGCGCAGCTCAGGTCGTAACGCAGGATGGTTTCTTTCGCCCGCTTCAGCAAAACCTTCGGCGCCTCGCAGCGCTTGCCATCAACAGAAAAAGCAGGGAAGGCGGCCCCCGCTAAAACGCCGACCAACGCAGTTACCTGCCACTGCCCAGTGTCGCTGACCCCACGGAACGACAAGACGGGGCCTACAGTAAACAGTGCTCTGGACATCCTGCTATCTCCCCTCGAATTCGTCGGCAATGATTTTGACGATTTTGGCGCGTGAAGCGGCTCTTTTCGCCAGTGCCTGTGCTTCACCCGTTTGCTCCAGCCACTCCCTGAAACGCTGGAGTGCGTGGCGCGTTTGCGACGCATCGCGACAGTTGGCCAAAAACGCAAACTGGACTTTTTGTATATCGTCAGCGACAAAAATACCGAATGACCCGCTGACAACCGTGGCATCAGCAAAGCCTAGCAACGCCGTGGCCTGAAGCTCTGTGGCACCACGATGACAAGCGATCAAATGCAGCGGTCCTTCGGCACCGTTCAAAAGGTCAGCATGTTCGTGATCATGCAGAAAAGGCTTACCCACCAACTCACGCGCAGCGGCGACCGTGAATGCAGCCGGAATGGCATGGGCAAACACAACCACGTTCAGCCCGGCAATTGGAACGATGGCGTACGTTTCGCTAGCAGGAGTGTTGCCGCCATTGAGCGCCTGTAACAGGACCGCTTCCATCGCTCGCTTGCGCTGACGGAAGTCCATGCGTGTCCAATCCAGCGCTTGGCCCATGTCGAAACGGCTCGAAGCCGCAGCGGCTACACCGCGCTGAGTCAGAACGACCAACGCGTCGAGTAACGCTTCCTGAACGCGGCTACGCAGTTGCTCAACGGTTGAAACCATGCCCCCCCTGAAGGGACTTTGCTGTTCAATGAATGCCTGGAAGCGCAGGTTGCGCGTAGCCTGCGCGTCCAGACCAGAATCGGTCGCTATATTTGGCATGGCAATGAAGCGCACCTTCCCTCGGGCAGTGGCCAATCCTTCCATGTACTCTGCATGACAAATCCCAATGTCCCCGTCACCACTAGCCCACCCCGCATTGCCATTGGAAAGCACAAGCAGCACGTCGCAATCCCTGACGGCTTGCAAACAGGCGTCCCAACTGTCCTGCAAACCATCCGACGGGGGGGCATCTTCGTTGATCCATACGTCGAATACCTGTTTGCCAAACAGCAGCGTGCCCTCTATCTCATGCTTGAGTTGCGCTCGGATGCTGCTGAGGGTTTGCTCGCTGCTCGCCGGGAAACGATCATCACAACGGCTGGACAGCATGACTCTGATTTTCTTTGACTGGGCCATCCCTGCTCCTGCCTCGACTTCCGAGGATCGACGCTCAAATCATAGACGCGAATTCACCTGCCGCTATATGCCAGGTTATCCAAGCAACCGAACTTTCGCGCTCTATTCGCCGCCGTCAATGTGGCCAGCCACCTGCAACTGAGCAAAGGCGTACCGTCGCGCATTGTGCCGACAGTGTTCGCCTGGAGCATCATGCCCGCCCTGCAAAGCGCCTACCCTCCCCGGTCAACGGTGTAAATCCGCCACCCCGCCACCCGATCCCATGGAAGCCCTGGACATGCTTACCCACTTCAGACCTGCCGAGGCCTCGGACGCGCCCGATATCGCGCGCTTCTTTCAACTGACATCAGAAGGCATGGCCGATTACATATGGAGCAAGCTGGCCGCGCCGGGAGAAGCATTGCTGAGTGTGGGCGCGGCTCGCTATGCCAGGGAACAGGGCGATTTTTCATACAAGAACTGCCTGATGGCCACCTGCGAAGGTCGCGTCATCGGCATGATGCACAGCTATGCACTGCATGCGGCCCCTGACCGGCAGGTCGAGACAGACCCGGTACTCGCGCCTTACGCCGACATGGAAATACCCGACACCCTGTACATCTCCAGCCTGGCCCTGGATGAGGCCTGGCGCAGCCAGGGCCTGGGCGTGCAGTTCCTTCGCCACGCCCAGCAACGCGCCGAGGACCTCGGCTTGCAGGGCCTGTGCCTGATCGACTACGCGGAAAACCACGGTGCACGGCGCTTCTACGAACGCCATGGCTTCAAGATCGTGAAAACCTGCCAGATCGTGCCGCACCCGATGCTCGCCGTCACCGGCGAAGCCTATTTGATGTATCGCCCTAACCCCCAACCCGCACGAGAAATAACCATGACCCAGAAACTGACCGTGTTCCGCGAAAGGGATATCCAACCGGTGCGCGACCTGCCCTTCTTCGAAGAGGTGGTGGAAGGCGACCCGCACACCCTGACGTCCAAGTACTACCACGATGAACAGCAAGGTCGTATTTCCGGCGAATGGGAAGCCAGTTCCGGAGCGTGGCGTATCGACTACAAAGTCTGGGAATTCTGCCATGTGTTGAGCGGGCGCTGCGTGATCGAGCTCGACGGCTGTGCGCCGGTCACCCTCGCCGCAGGCGACACGTTCATCATCGAGCCCGGCGCCAAAGGCAAGTGGACTGTGCTGGAGGACATGAAAAAGAACTTCGTGATCCTCGTGCCCGCAAACTAGTCGGCGCAGGCGCGTGGGCGCGCCTGTCAATTCAGCGGCGTGACGCTTCCACGGCGCTGAATACCAGCATGCCCACGAGCATGGCCGCCACGAACAGCCAGGCTTGCCAGTAGCCGCCAACCAGCAGCACCAGTGCCGGGCCCGGGCAGATGCCAGCGATCCCCCAGCCGACCCCAAACATGAGGCTGCCGCCCACCAGCCGCCGGTCGATGTCGCGCCGCGTCGGCAACTGCATCCGGCCACCCAGCAACGCCACGCTGTGCCGCCGCGCCCAGGTCATGGGCAGCAAAGCGATGCCGATGGCGCCAACCATGACCAGCGCCAGCGAGGCGTCCCAGCGCCCGGCCAGGTCGAGAAACCCGAGCACTTTCGCGGGGTTTGCCATGCCGGATAGCAACAACCCCAGGCCGAACAACACGCCAGCCAGAAAACCACTGAGCCGCTGCATGTCAGTTACCTGCCAGCACATGACGAAGGATATAGACGGTGGCAAACCCGGCCACCATGAAACTCAGCGTTGCTACTGCCGAGCGCGGCGACAATCGGGAAAGGCCACACACACCATGGCCGCTGGTGCAGCCTGCGGCGTAACGAGTGCCGAGGCCGACCAGCAGCCCGGCGACCACCAGCCACCCGGGCGAAACCGTAAAGTGCGCAGGCGGCAGGGCCGTAAACAGTTGCCACAGCAACGGCGCGGCGAGGATGCCGAGCAGGAATGACGCTTTCTCGCCACCCCCCTCTCCGCCACGTTGCAGCAACGACCCGAGCAGGCCGCTGATACCCGCGATACGCCCATTGGCCACGGCAAACAGCGCAGCAGCCAGGCCAATCAAGGCGCCGCCTGCCAGCGCCGTCCAAGGGGTGAAATCGTTCATGCACAGCGCCTCGAAGAATGCCACGTAAGGGAAACACCGACGTCGACATTATGGCATTGCTGGCAGGCAGCCTCCATTGACGGTCGCGAACAGTGTCTGTGCCAACGCACCGCAGGTGCTGTCGTGCAGCCCATCACAACTGCCAAGTCAACCTTGAGAACGCTCGGGCGAGATCACCAGCACACTGGACGACAAGCGGTGCAGTACCCGTTCGGCCGTACTGCCAATGAACCAGCCAATACCGCGGTGGTGATAGCTGCCCATCACCAGCACGTCGGTGTCATGGTTGTCCATGAACAGGGCCAGCGCCTTGGCCGGGTCACCGATGCGCATATGGCGGTGCTCGGCCGCTATGCCGTTGCGCTCGGCCAGCGCCTGGAAGGCATCGCTCTGGGCTTCATGAAGTGTGTGCGCCAAGTTGGAGTCGAACAGGAAGGCGTGTTCCCGACTACCGTCGGCGTCCAGGTACATCGAGCCCAGGTCGTAGGCATAGAGCAACTCGATTTGCGCATTGCACTGCAAGGCCAGTTTCAGCGCCTCGCTGATGATCTGGTCATTGAAACCCTCGATCTGATCCTCTGGCCTGGACAAGTCCACCGCCGCCAGGATGGTGCGGGGCCATGCTCGGCAGACTTGACGTTTGTCAACTGACGCGCTCACGACAACGGCATTCATCCCAACGCGGGTATTTGACGCAGATCAACCGGTTGCCGGACGCCAGGCACAACCTGACCCCATCGCAACGCCCTCACCCGTCAGGCAAGGTATCGTCAACCTGCGCGGCAGCCTGGTGGAAACACTCGACATGCCGGCTCTGCTGGCCCTGGAGAAAGGCGAGCCTGCCAATGGAAGACTGCAAGCCCTGACCGTGCCATGCTAGATACGCTGATGGCAGTAGCGCCGCTGCTGCGCAATCGATAGAGGTTCACTAGCATGGACGACCCACTCGCCAAACTCGACCACTACATCGAAACCCTCGGCCCCATCGCCGATGCCCTCGAGCAGCAGGTTGGCCCCTGCCCCGGTACGCGCCCAGCGCTGATCGCGTGGCTGATGGAATGGAAGGGCAGCCACCCGGCACACAGTAAAATCGAGGGTGATCCGCCCTGCTTGCCTGCCAGCCTGAAAGCGGCCTACCGTCAATGGGCGAAACTGCAGGCCAGCGAATAAAGGTAATCAGCCCGCTGAACGATTGCCGCAGGCCGCTGCGCACGGAGCATTGCGAGGTTACCTGCGGTCGAACGCTGCTGGAGACCGATGGCGACCTCAGCCTGTATTTCTACCCTGCCGAGGATACCCGCCCGGGCTTGTCCGTGCTGCCTGCCGAACACCGGCCCGAATACAGTTCGCCGCCCGCGGCCGGGCTATACAGCTGCGTGGGCTGCGGCTTTGCGACCTACCATGAGGCTGAAGATACGCGCTGCTGCGAACGTTGTGGCCATGGCGTCTGGTCGCCGGCCCTGGACACCTTGCGCAGTCGATAAAGCAGGCTGCCAACGCCGGCAAGGCTAGAGCTTGAAGCGGACATGAATACAGCTCTTGCTGGCCTGGCGGTCAATGGTCACCGCGGCGCTACCATACCCGGAATAGCTTTTGACCAAGCGCATACCAAGGCCGGTGCCCGTCGGCTTGGGGTAGTTGTCCGGGAAGCCATCACCTTCATCGCGAACAGTGAGCAGTGCATGGTCGCCTGCATGCTTGACCAGCACGTCAATGGTGCCTTTGCCGTACTTGAGCGCGTTGGTGATCAGCTCGGAGATGACCAGGCCCAGGGGCGCCATACGTTCAGGCGGCAGCACGAAATCATCTGCCTCCAGAACGATCTTGCGGTCTGCCAAGGCCTTGCCCAAATCGCCGAGCAATGCATTCAGATATTCTTCAGCATGCACGACTTGGTCTTCAGCGGTCTGGTACAGCCGCTCGTGAACACTGGCAATGGTGACTACCCGGCCAGCCGCGGTTTCAAGCTGCAGCTTGACCGCCGCGTCGGCTGCCAGGTTTGCCTGCAACAGCAGCAGTGTGTTCACCAGGTGCAAACTGTTCTTGACCCGATGATGAATCTCCTCCAGATAGAGGTCGCTGCGGTCTTGCCTGGTGTTCTGCGCCTCGATCAGGGACAGCAGTTGGGCCTCGTACTGATGCCGTGCGGTGATGTCGCGCGAAACGGCGATCACTCGCTCAACCTGGCCATTCACGCCCATGATCGGCGCCACCGTCACATCCCACCATTTCGGCTCAGTAGCAGATAACGGGCAATACGCTTCGAACCGAATGGTCTCGCCAGCGCCGACTTTACACAGCGCCTCCCACACAATCGACCTCGATTCTTCTGGCCACAGCTCATGCCAGCACTGGCCTGTGACTTCGGCAGCGCTGGTGTTCATGAAGGTCAGGCCAGCTTCGTTCATGAATTCGATGTGCCCGTCGGCAGACATGATCTCCACCCAGTCAGGGCTGGCATTGAGGATCGTCTCGGAATAGGGGTCGGGGTGAGGCGCCTCGACCCCTGCGGCAATCCGTTCGGCAGCCAGTGAAATGACGGTAGCGATCCCTTCCAGGAACACCAGGTCGCTTTCCACGAAATCCTCACCATTGCTGCTGTCGGCCTCAAGCACGCCGAATGGGCCGAGTACACCGCGAATCGGTACATTGATCGCGCGCTCGATACCGTATTTTTTCAGCAGCTCAGGGGTGCGGAACCTATTTTCCATGCCCAGATGGTTCGACAGTACCGGCCTGTAGGTGGCCAGCGCATACCCTGCCGGGCTGGCTTCATCTGCACCCACGGTAGCCCTGCCGATGTCTGCAGCATCCCAGCCAACCCCATGGGACAGGACGAAACCGTCGCCGTCCAATTCAGGCTGGAGCACCTTGGCGTAGCGCGTATTCATGCCCTCGGCAACCACTTCACAGGCGCGCGTCAGCAGCAGGTCGAGTTCTGTGACCTGCAACGACATCACGCCAAACTCGACAACCAGCTCATGTTGTCGGTGAAGGCGTGCATGGGTTCGATTCAAGGCTGCACGGATCGTTTCGTCCGTAGGTAGTTGCTGCATAGGGTTCCCTTTGTAGTGTGCAGGAACGCGTCCAGCCTCCATACGCAGCGAAGGCGGTTCGCTTACCGCCCTCCTACAATAGCCGCTAATCGATGTACGCGCGCCAGTGCTCGCCCCGCTGCGCCAGCGTAGGGCTGGACTTCAATGGTCACTTTACGCGGTAAATTCAGGGGGCGGTGCATATTATGACGAGGCGTGCAGCAGCGCTGTGCCTGTTCAGCCGGTGGGTCGCGCCCCCTGCAGCGTTGCTACAGCTCATACGGGGTGGCCATGGGCCGCGTAGCACGCTGGCTCAAACCTTCTACCGCGGTAACCCGGGCAATTTCAATACCATTGCGCACGATGACAACCACCGTGCCATAGATGACTTGTTCGAGGATGTACTCAAGGCTGGTCTGGGCTTCGGACAGGTCATATTTGACGTGGTGCACGATGGCGTTCCTTTTGGGAGGTTCGATTGGGGTGAGATTCACCCCGCAGGCAAGCGGCCCGTGTAAGGCCACATGCTGGTCAATATGATGATGCGCCGGCCAGGGAATGTGCTGCCTAAAAACGCCACCGCCGAAAATATTTTCGATTGTTTATTCTGATTCTCCAGAATTTGCACATTATCTATTCATCTAAGTGAATGGCTGACCACTTCACAGCCCCATCAGGGCAAGCGCAAACCGGGGCCGGGTCGCGAGGCCCTCAATGCATTTTCACGCCTGCAGAGAAAGTCTTGCTTCATGCAGGCTGTTTTTCCAATCAATTGAAATGCTTAGCCTGCACCCACTTTCCCAGCCGCTGGATACAACCCATGAAAGCCGTCGTCTATACCCAACCCGGTTTGCCCATTCAGGACCCACAGTCGCTCTACGACACAGAATTGCCCGCGCCCCAGGCGGGTGCCAGGGATCTGCTGGTCGAGGTCAAGGCCATTGCGGTAAACCCGGTCGATACGAAAATACGGGCAAGCCGTGGCGGCCAACAGCCACAGGTGCTTGGCTGGGACGCTGTCGGGGTTGTGCGCGAGGTGGGCCCTGAAGTGACGTTGTTCAGGCCCGGCGACGAAGTGTTCTACGCCGGCGCCATCGACCGCCCGGGCAGCTACAGCGAGCTGCATGTAGTTGACGAGCGTATCGTCGGGCACAAGCCCCGTAGTTTGAATAACGCTGATGCTGCGGCGTTGCCGTTGACCTCCATCACAGCTTGGGAGTTGCTGTTCGACCGCCTGGGCATTGCAGAGCAGGCTGGCCAAGGGCAAAGCCTGCTGGTGGTCGGCGCTGCCGGCGGGGTGGGTTCCATCCTGATCCAGCTTGCCAGCAAGCTTACGCAATTGACGGTGATCGGTACCGCCTCCAGGGCTGAAAGCCAACAGTGGATCGAGGAACTGGGTGCGGATCATGTCATCGACCACACCCGGCCGATCGCCGCTCAGCTTGCAGCGCATGAACTCGAGTGCGTGGATTATGTGATCAGCCTGACGCACACCGATACCTACCTGGACCAGTTGGTAGAAGTGCTTCGCCCACAAGGCAAGCTGGCACTGATCGACGATCCGGCGCAGCTGGATGTGGTGCCCCTCAAGCGCAAGTCACTGTCGCTGCACTGGGAGCTCATGTTCACCCGCTCGCTGTACCAGACCGACGACATGATCAAGCAACATCATCTGCTCGAACGTGTCTCCAGCCTGGTCGACAAGGGCGTGCTGCGGACAACCCTGGGCGAGCACTTCGGTGCAATCAATGCCGAGAACCTCCGGCGTGCGCACGCCGTCATCGAGAGCGGCAAGGCCCGGGGCAAGATCGTGCTGGAAAGCTTCTGACCGGAGCGCGAAGCAATCGCGCCCTGGTTCACGAGCAGGGGTGGCACCGCTCGTCGCTTCCTCGGCGCATTGGAACCAACGCGCAGGTACCAGCCTCCTCGAACCGGTATGAGCATTCTCAACTGCAGGAGCTTTTACCATGCGCGACTACCCTACCCCGCCGTTCCCGTCTCAACCGCAGAGCGTTCCTGGTACGCAGCGCAAGATGGAGCCATACCCGGATTGCGGCGAGCAGTCTTATACCGGCCACGGCCGGCTTGCAGGCAAGATCGCCCTGATTACAGGGGCCGACAGTGGCATCGGCCGGGCGGTGGCCATCGCTTATGCCCGGGAAGGTGCAGATGTTGCCATCAGCTACCTCGACGAGCATGAGGATGCGCAGGAAACCGCACGCTGGGTCGAGGCTGCAGGCCGCCAATGCCTGCTGCTGCCTGGTGACCTGGCGCACAAGCAACACTGCCAGGCCATCGTGGCCAAGACCGTCGAGCGGTTTGGCCGCATCGATGTCCTGGTGAACAATGCCGCGTTCCAGATGGCCCACGAAACCCTGGAGGAAATTGACGATGATGAATGGGTGAAAACCTTCGATATCAACATCACCGCCATTTTCCGCATTTGCAAGGCGGCGTTGCCTTCCATGCCCAAGGGCAGCTCGATCATCAATACCAGTTCGGTGAACTCCGACGACCCCTCCCCCAGCTTGCTGCCGTATGCGGCGACCAAAGGTGCCATCGCCAACTTCACGGCCGGCCTGGCGCAGTTGCTGGGCAAAAAGGGCATTCGCGTGAACAGCGTAGCCCCGGGGCCCATCTGGACCCCGTTGATTCCGGCGACCATGCCCGATGAGGCGGTCCGGAACTTCGGCTCCGGCTACCCCATGGGGCGCCCTGGGCAACCCGTCGAGGTTGCGCCGATCTACGTGCTGCTGGCATCTGACGAAGCCAGCTACATCAGCGGGTCGCGCTATGCCGTGACAGGTGGTAAACCGATTCTTTGAGGGCAAAGCTGCCCTGCCAACCCCGGGATTACCGTTCGGGCTGCGCGCCCAGCATGGCATGTACCCTGGCCACCAGTTCGTCTACGGCGAAAGGCTTGGTCAGTAAAGCCGATGGGTCGCGCAGAAGCTCGTGCTCGAACAATGCCGGGTTGGTGAAACCCGTCATGAAAATAACGGGCAGCGCCTTGCGAATCTGGCGGCTGGACGACGCCATCTGAAGACCGTCAATGCCGCCAGGCAGCCCGACATCCGTTACCAGCAAATCGATGCGTGTGTCGGAAGACAACAGCTGCAAGCCAGCCTGGCTATCAGCCGCCTCGATGACCGTACACCCCAAACCGCCGAGCACATCACTGACGAACAGGCGCACGGAGGGTTCATCGTCAACGACCAGTACAGTACGGTCAGACCACCGGCCACACAGGCCATGCTCGAGTGCTGCACGGCCCGCCAGCTGCGGCTGGCCCCTCTCTGCCGGCAGGGACAATTCAACCCGCGTCCCTACCCCCTCCTCAGAACTGATCCTTACCTGGCCACCCGATTGCTTGGCAAAACCGTAGACCATCGACAAGCCCAGCCCAGTGCCTTCGCCTATCGACTTGGTGGTGAAGAAGGGCTCGCACGCCTTGGCGAGCGTATCTGCACACATGCCCATGCCGTTGTCGGTGACGCTGATGGTCAGGTACTCGCCTGGCTGCAGTTCGGCATCCAGCCCAGGGCCTGCCTCCAAGGTATGGTTGGCCGTGGCGATCGTGATCGTGCCAGGCTTCTGCGCCAGGGCATCGCGGGCATTGATGCAAAGGTTCAACAGGGAGTTTTCGACCTGTACCGGGTCAACCAGGCACGTGGCCAACTGCGCGTTCAGATTGACCTTGAGGGCAATCGACGGTCCGACCGTGCGGCTGATAAGGTCCTTCAAACCCTCGACCAGCTCATTGACATCGGTGCGCACGGGCAGCAACGGCTGCCGACGGGAAAACGCCAGTAACCGGTGGGTCAACGCTGCGGCCTTCTGCGCTGCCCGGTGCGCGACTTCGAGGTAGCGCTCAACGTCTGCAGTGCGCCCAGCCTTGCCGCGCATTCGGGCAAGGTCAAGGCTGCCAATGATGCCTGCCAGCAGGTTGTTGAAATCGTGGGCGATGCCACCAGTGAGCTGACCGATGGCTTCCATTTTTTGCGCCTGGCGCAGTGCCTCCTGCGCCGCCTCACGCTCGGCAACCGCTTCGCAGACCCGCTTTTCCAGCGTGCGGTTCAGCTCCAGCAGTTCAGCTTCCGCCTGCTTGCGCCCGGAAACGTCAATCGATGAGCCGATCAGGCCGATGATCTGCCCGGCTTCATCGACCAGCGGGGCCTTGACTGATAACCAAGTGGTTGCCGAGCCATCGGGCATGTCGACCCGCTCTTCAACCTGCACAGTCTTGCCGCTGCCCATCACCAGCCGATCCGTTTCCATCACCTGGCGCGCCTGGTCCTTGTCTTCCAGGAACTCCAGGTCGGTCTTGCCCAGGTAGAATTCGGGCGGTTTGCCAATCAGCTGCGTCGCGCCGTGGTTGGCAATCAGCATCCTGCCGTCGAGATCCTTGGCGTAGACCACGCCCGGCACGGCGGCCGTGAATGTGCGCAACAGGGCCGAGACCCGATCGCGTTCCGCTTCGGCGGCCCTGCGCGCTTCGATGTCCATGAGCACACCCGGGAACCGCACGGCTCGCCCGCTATGGTCCAGTTCGGCATGGCCGTTGGCTTCGATCCAGTGGTAGACACCGTCCTCGTTACGCACGCGGTATTCACAGCGAAACGCGCCGCCGTTGGCCACCGCCCGCTGGATATCCTGATGCACCCGCTCACGGTCATCGGGGTAAATCGCCGAAAACGCTTCAGCCAAGGGGATGCCGGCCTGACACTGCTGCGCAGGAATGCCGAACGAACGGGAGAAACGCTCGTCTGCAGTGACCCGATCGTTGGGAATATCCCACACCCAGGTACCGACGATAGCGGCTGCCTCCAGCACAAGTCGCAATTTTTCCGAGGAATCATCTGCAATAGAGAGTAATTCAGAACGGGTATTCAATGCCGACGGTGCGGCAACCCCCTCTTTATTCATGATCCACCTCTGTGGGAGCGTCATAATCCTGGCAATGTCGGCAGCCGCTGCTCACCGACATGTGACGCTGGTACAGGTCACGGACCAAGCTGTAGACGAAGGTGTACAGAGCCTATGACCCTAGCGCAAGTGTTGGACCACAAGCAGGTGCAAACAATTCAATAACTTGCAAGGGCTTGCTCAGTCGTGCAGCCGCTGGCCGCGGCTCAGGTGACGCCAGTAGGCCCATCCAGCACCTGCCTGACCCGCCGTGCCAGGTCATGGGGCTGGCAAGGCTTGGATATCACCTCGAACTCCGAGCCGCCGATGTCGGTGCGCTCGATCGAATTTTCAGCATAGCCAGTCGTGAGCAATACCTTGATCTGCGGTTGCAGCCTGCGCACCTCCCGGGCAAGCATGACGCCGTTCATGCCGCCTGGCATGATCAGGTCGGTGAACAACAGGTCGTAGCGCTCGCCAGCCTGGATAAGCTTCAACGCTTCCCGCGCATTGAGCACCATGTCGGCTGCGTAGCCGTAGTCCTCGAGCACCATTTTTGCCAGCTCTGCCACATCCGGCCGGTCTTCCACGATGAGGATACTCTCTGAGCCGCCACTGCGTTCGGCGGTCTTCACGGCGGGCTGCTGGACGACCTTGGCGTCGTCGACGGGGAAGTACAGGCGCAGGGTCGTGCCTTCCCCCTCTTCGGTGTAGATGCGCGCAGCCCCCCCGGATTGCCTGGCGAAGCCGTAGACCATCGACAGGCCCAGCCCCGAGCCCTTGCCCTCTTCCTTGGTGGTGAAAAACGGGTCCATGACGCGGTCACGGATGCTGGCCGGCATGCCTATACCATTGTCGGTCACGGACAGGCTGACATAGTTGCCGGGCAAAAGGCCGTCGAAGGAATGGTTGATGTCGGTGACCAGCACATTGCGGGTTTCAATGAACACGTGCGGGCGCTTGCGCCCTATCAGCGCGTCGCGCGCGTTCATGAAGATATTGAGCAGTGCCACTTCGGCCTGCGTGGGGTCGATGCGGCAATTGCGCAGGTCGGCCTCGAAGTCAAATTCCACCAGAACATCGGCGCCAAAGGTCCGCTCCATCATGGGCCGCAGGTCATCGACCAGGTGGTTGAGGTTGAGCACGCGCCCATGCAGTTTCTGCTTGCGGGCGAAGGCCAGCAACTGCTTGGTCAGCGTGCTGGCGCGCTCCACCGCCGTCTGCGCGTGCCCCACACTGCGGCGGATGCGATTGAGGTCGACCTGAGTCTTGTCAGCCTCATTGGCGATCAGCCCCAGGTACCCACCCATCACCTGCAACAGGTTGTTGAAATCGTGGGCGATACCGCCGGTGAGTTGGCCCAGCGCCTCCATTTTCTGGGCCTGGCGCAAGGCGTCCTCGGCATCGCGACGGCGGCTGACGTCCAGTTGCGAGGCAAAGTGATAGATCAGGTCGCCGCGCTCATTGAAGATCGGCGAGATGAACAGCGCGTTCCAGAAGCTGGAGCCATCCTTGCGGTAATTGAGAATTTCCGTGGCGATATCCACACGCTGTTCGATGCTATCGCGCAAGGTTGCGACCACCTCGGTATCGGTTTCCGGGCCTTGCAGGAACCGGCAATTGCGCCCGAGGATCTCTGCCAGCTCATAGCCGGTCATGTCGAGGAACGCCCGGTTGGCGAAGATGATGGGGTTATCGTCACGGTTGGGATCGGTGACGATCATGGGCATCCGCGTGGTTTCCACGGCCGCGAAGAACATGTCGTGGGGCAACTCGGAAATATCCCCTGAAGCCTGGTTACTGACGCGGGCCTTTTTACTGCTCACGGAAAACTCCTCGATCATTACCGATGCAGGTCCAATCTGGACAACGACAGCGGGCAGATTGCTCAATGCAGACAGCAGCGCTGCCGGGCCTGCGCTGCCGGCGCATGTGGCCCACCGAATTTGCCAATAAATTGCCGTTTCTGAACATTGCCGACTTGCCGAGTTCCCCGGCATGGACCATCTTGAAAGCAGCCACCGCAGGAGTCGTATCCATGAGAGCACTGACTTACCACGGGCCACAGGACGTTCGCGTCGACAATGTTCCGGATCCCATCCTCGAGCACGACGACGACGTCATCTTGCGAGTCACCGCCACAGCCATTTGCGGTTCTGACTTGCACCTGTACCACGGCAGGATCCCGGAGACCGAAGCTGGCGACATTTTCGGCCACGAATTCATGGGCATCGTCGAAGAAACCGGGCGCGGGGTTACCCACTTGCAGGTCGGTGACCGCGTGGTGATCCCGTTCGTGATCGCCTGTGGTAGCTGCTTCTTCTGCCAGCTCGACCAGTTCGCCGCCTGCGAAACCACCAACCGAGGCCGCGGCGCCATCGTCAACAAGAAAAGCATCCCACCCGGCGCCGCCCTGTTCGGTTACAGCCACCTCTACGGTGGCGTGCCCGGCGGCCAGGCCGAGTATGTGCGCGTGCCGAAGGCCAATGTCGGCCCGTTCAAGGTGCCGACGGCACTGTCCGACGACAAGGTGTTGTTCCTCTCCGATATCCTGCCCACCGCCTGGCAGGCGGTTACCAACGCCCAGGTGGGCCAGGGTTCGACGCTGGCGATCTACGGTGCCGGCCCGGTCGGGCTGCTGAGTGCCGCCTGTGCGCGGATGCTGGGCGCCCAGACCATCTTCATGGTCGATGCCAACCAGCACCGCCTGGCCTTCGCCCACGACACCTATGGCGTAGTGCCGATCAATATCGAGGACGACGACGACCCGGCCGACAGCATCATCCGCCTCACCCCGGGTATGCGTGGGGTCGATGCCGTGATTGACGCGGTGGGTTTCGAAGCCAAAGGCAGTACCGCCGAAGCGGTGTTGACCGCACTGAAGATCGAGGGCAGTAACGGCAAGGCGCTGCGCCAGAGCATTGCCGCTGTACGCCGCGGGGGCATCGTCAGTGTGCCGGGGGTATACGCCGGGTATGTACACGGGTTCATGTTCGGCGATGCCTTCGACAAAGGCCTGACCTTCAAGATGGGCCAGACCCATGTGCAGAAGTTCCTGCCCGAACTGCTCACCTACATCGAGAACGGGCGCCTGCAACCCGAACTCATCGTGACCCATCGCATGGCCCTGGAGGAGGCGGCCTTCGCCTACAAGATGTTCGATCAGAAGAGCCACGATTGCCGCAAGGTCATACTGGTTCCAGGTGCTGCGCCAAGTAACCTGGCCGCGAGCGTTGGCACAGGGTTACCACGCCATCGTTGAGGCGAGGTCTGCTACCGGCGGCGGCTCAGACCAGCTGGATGAACACCGCATAGGCACCCAGAATCAGCCAGAACACCAGGAATATCCACGGTGTACGCAGCGAGAACAACAGCGACTTACGGTGCCCGGCCTGTGATGTTTCCGTCTCACTGAACAGAGGCGACTCGTCATAGGCCAGGCCCATCAACGGCTCGCTGCGCAGCAAATGGCTCTGTTTGAGTTGCCAGTGCTCGATGATGCGATAGGCCGCGCGGATACCGGGCCAGGCATTGAGCGAGCTGAGTATGCCAAGCAGGGCCAGAAACGGCGGCACCACCAGGGTGAACATTTCGCCCCAGCTCTGGTTGAGGTTACCCATCGATGACACGAACGCGATGACCAGAAATGACTGTGCGGCCAGGTAGGCGTCGGTGCGGTTGGCAAGAATACTGGTCTCATACTGGATTTCACCGCGATAGAAATCCAGCCGCTCCTTGGGTGAGCCGAACATATGGGCGTTGTGCGCGCTGACCTCATGCTCCGGCGTGGTGGGGGTTATGATGCGCGGCACAGATCGGCTCCTGATGGGTGAGATCTAATGAACCCTGGCGGTTGCAAGCACGCCCAGCCTCAGGCGCCGTGCTCACCCTTCTCGCGCGCTTCCTTCTGGGCGGTGGAGTCATGCGAAGTGCCCCCGGAGCCATCCGGGCGCTGGGCATCGTTGTCGCGCTCCTGTTCGCCGGTGGTTTCGGCCTGCTCGGTGGCTTTGTCCTTCTCTGACGCTGTCATGGTGCTTATCCTCTGCTGCGTGGTGGTAATGAGGGCCGGTAACATGAATCTGTAGCCCCCGACGAAGTTAAGCGAGTCTTGCCAAAGCAGGATCAACGGCAGGCGGCGTGCAGGCGGTATCAGCTTTTGCCCGGCCCGCCATTCGAGAACTTCTTCACATCAATGGGCTGGGCAACGAACTCCGGGCCATCCCCCGAGGCGCGCCAGCGCACATTCCCGATGCCATAGCGCTCAGCCATGGGGCGGCTGACCTTCTTGATCGTGTGCTGGCCAAAGCGGGGAATGATTCCTACGCCTGCATCACAGCTCGCCCAGTGCCAGGCCTCGGCGTTGTCCATACGCCCCAGGCGGATGATGAAGGTGCGGAATTCACCGTGAAGCTCATACTCGATCACATACAACTGCTGCCCTGCCATTGGACTCTCCTCCATCGATTCAGGTTAATGGAGTGAACCGACGCTAGAAAATTCAGAAATTTTTGACCACTTGGTCATTCCCCTGCTCAGTATGCCGGTTCGCTGATCAACCGCATTGAACCTTGCCGCTTGCCGCTGGCTCAACACTTCGCGACCGTGACCTTTTTCCCGCCTATGAGGGGTACCACATGAACGCAATCGAACTGTTGATCCAGGACCACCAGTTGGTGAAGAAACTGCTCGAAGAACTGTCCTCGACTACCGAGCGCGCGGTAAAGAAGCGTGCCGAGCTGCTTGCACGGATCAAGCAGGAAGTCGACATCCACACGGCCCTGGAAGAAGAGATCCTGTACCCGGCGATCAAGCAGGCCGGCGGCAAGGAAGAGGCCAAGATGTATTACGAGGCCAAAGAGGAACACCGCACTGTCGACTCGCTGGTCATCCCGGACTTGCTGCACACCGAAACCGGCACTGTAGAGTTCGCCGGCAGGGTCAAAGTGATGAAGGAGCTGCTCGAACACCATATTGAGGAGGAAGAAAGCGAGCTGTTCCCCACTGCCCGTAAGCTGTTGGGCAAGCAGGAGCTGGAGGAAATGGGGCTGGCCATGGAGGCGCAGAAGAAATTGCTCAAGGAAGAGCAGCGAGCGGCATGACCTTGGCCTGCGCGCCCCCCCCGGGCGCGCAGCCACCGGCTTTATTCAGTAGGCGATTCAGTGTTGATCATCGGTGCCGCCTCTGCCAGCGCAAAGGCCCGCCGCTGCTCACGCCGACGAGCAAACGCACGCGCAGGCAACGGCTCCAGGCGTTGTGGCTGGCCAGTCAGCAAGGCGCGCTCGATTGCCGCCACTACCCGCACGTCGCGCCAGCCTTCCTCACCGTCAGGTTCCGGCATCTCGTTGCGCAGAATGCAGTCGGAGAAATAAGCGGTCTCCCCGGCAAACTGGTCGACAATCGGGTTGACGTGCACACGCGTTTCGCCACCGATCGTGGCACGGTAACTGATAGCGACCCCTTCCCCGTAGCCGAAGCAAGGCGAAGCTTCGATCTCGCCTTCTGTACCCAACAGCTGGAAGCGTTCGGTGTCTGGCAACGTGTAGCTGACGGTGAACTGCGCCAGCCGCTCTTCGGGAAAGCGCAGGCTCACAGTGACCGTGTCCCAGGTTTGCAGGGTGCTGCCCGGCGAGTGGACCCCCACCGCGCTGACCTCGATCGGTTCGGCATTGAACAACTGGCGGACCATGTTCAGCGGATAAGGGCCCATGTCGGGCACCGGCCCGGCAGCAAAACCGTTCTGTGCCCGGTGGTTGCCAGGTTTAACCCGTTGGGTGAAGGTCGAGGTAAACAACCGCGGGTCGCCGAAATGGCCTGCATGCACACGCTCGATCATGTCCAGCGTGCCAGGCTCGCAGTGCAAGCGGTAGGCGATCATCAGCTTTGCCCCCGAGCGGTTCGCCGCCTCGATCATCGCTTTGCAATCCGCCTCGCTGGTGCCCATCGGCTTTTCCAGCAGCACGTGGATACCGGCCTCCAGTGCGGGGATCACAAACTCGCGATGGCGGAAATTAGGTGTAGCAACATACACCGCGTCCACCTCACCGGCGCTTAACAGCGTCGCATACTCCTCGTAGGCATAGGCTTTGAGCCCATATTGGGCGGCCAGGTGAGTAGCCTTCTGCGCATCGCCGGTGACCAGTGCAGTGATTACCGAGTTGTCGGTCTGGCCGATGCCGGGCATGAACGCGCCTTGGGAAATCGAACCACCGGCCACTACGCCATAGCGGATCTTGCCTGCTGCGGTAGGCATTGAGCTGTTCCTTTTCATCGGGATGGTTGAGCGCTTGAGTCATCAATTCGGGCGAGCCGATGGGTGGAGAAAATCCAGATATCGGCCTGCCCCAGGGCTGGATACGTGGTCCTGATCAGAACCGTGACGTGCGTTTGATCATTCGCGCAGCTTTCCATCGACCTGCGCCAACTGCCGCTTGATGGCCTCGGTTTCTGCTTCCTGCTCTTTGATGGACGTGGGCGTAATCACCTTGTCTACCGCTTCGGTCTTGGGGTCGGGTTTCTCGAGCACAGGCCCAGGCACCTGCTCGCCACGTTGTGCCTCTTCCGAGGAAACGGGGCGTGGAACCTTGTCGCCGGTCTTGCCATCGGTGTGTTTCATGAGTTTCTCCTCAGCTACGTCAGGTGTATTCAGAAGAGCATGCAGGCTGGCAAAAGTTTGATTTGCCTTCCCTCAAGGCCCAGCGCCGGCGTTGCCGAATGGTCAGTTCGTGTACCCATGGGCGGATTGAATGGAACGGTCAACGCGGCCACACCGCCTAACGACATACCCACTCACCTACAGGAGAACCACCATGATCGACCCTTCTCATCCCGACCCCTATGTTGACGAGATACCCCACAACCCCGGCGAGCCGGTACCCGAACCCGAGCCACCGGTGCAAGCGCCCGATTGGCCGGAAGACCAGGTTCCGCCTGAGGAACAGTCCGACGGTTGAAACCAGCGTTGCGCCATCCGTCGGCAGCAACGCACGGGAGGTGCGCTGACCAGGACCAATTAAAGGTGATCAACCTTGATGGAGACTCACCATGAAGACTCTCAAGCCCCACACGCTGTTTTTGGCGCTATGCCTTGGAGCCAGTGCGCCGCTGGCCCTGGCCGCCACCGACATGAATGACCAGCGTGCCCCTGCTACCCACACGGATGACAGCGGCCACATGAACGGCAACGGCGGCGCTACCGGGTCCGGCACACCAAGCGATGGCATGGGTACCGGCGCCGGCGGTACCGACAGCAATGACACGGATAAAACAGGTGGAGATGGCACCACCCAGGGCTCGGGTAGTGGCGGGACAGGGAACGGCACCGGAACGGGTCAGGGTGGCGGATCTGGCACAGGTGGCAGCGGCGGTAATGGCGCCGGTGGTTGAGCCAGCCAGCCGTAGCGCGGTATGTGCCCACTCGGGTGGCCCGCGCGCACTCACTTGAAACTTTACCGCCAGCTGCTCAGTCCAGACCCCTATCGATCACGCCTAGGGGAACATGATGAGCAGCACAATAGGTGACTTTCTGGTGGAGCGTCTGCACCAATGGGGTGTGCGGCGTATTTTTGGCTACCCTGGCGACGGTATCAACGGGGTGTTCGGTGCCTTGCGGCGGGCTGAGGGCAAGATCCAGTTCGTGCAGGCACGCCATGAGGAAATGGCCGCATTCATGGCCAGTGCACACGCCAAGTTCACCGGTGAACTTGGCGTGTGCATCGCAACTTCCGGCCCAGGCGCTTCGCACCTGCTGACGGGCTTGTATGACGCGCGCATGGATCACCAGCCGGTTCTGGCGATTGTCGGCCAGCAGGCGCGCGCCGCGCTCGGCGGGCACTATCAGCAGGAGCTGGACCTGGTGTCGATGTTCAAGGACGTTGCCGGGGCCTTCGTGCAGCAGGCGTCGACCCCAGCGCAAGTACGGCACCTGCTTGACCGCGCGGTGCGCACTGCCGTCGGCGAGCGCCGGGTTACCGCTGTCATTCTTCCCAACGACTTGCAGGACCTGCCCTATGAGGACCCACCGCGGGCCCACGGCACCGTGCACTCCGGCGTTGGCTACAGCAAACCCAAGGTAGTGCCCTTCGCAGCCGACCTGCAACGCGCCGCAGAGGTGCTGAACGCGGGGCGCAAGGTGGCGATACTGGTGGGGGCAGGCGCGCTGCAGGCCAGCGAACAGGTGGTGGCGGTGGCTGAAGCACTGGGTGCGGGCGTGGCCAAGGCGCTGTTGGGCAAGGCGGTATTGCCCGACGACCTGCCGTGGGTGACCGGGGCGATAGGCCTGCTAGGCACAGAGCCCAGTGCGCACCTGATGAACGAATGCGACACTTTGCTGATGATCGGTTCCGGCTTCCCCTACGCCGAATTCATGCCCAAGGAAGGCCAGGCCCGTGGCGTGCAGATCGACCTGCAGCCGGACATGCTCAGCTTGCGCTACCCGATGGAAGTCAACCTGGTGGGGGATGCCAGCGAAACTCTGCAGGCCCTGCTGCCGCTACTGGAGCACAAGACCGATCGGCGCTGGCGGGCCAAGGTCGAAGGCTGGCGGGGCAAGTGGGACAAGACCTTGGCCAAGCGGGCCATGGCCAAGGCAGACCCCATCAACCCGCAGCGGGTCGTTCACGAACTTTCCCCGCGCCTGCCCGACCATGCCATTGTCACCAGCGACTCGGGTTCCTGCGCCAACTGGTATGCCCGCGACCTCATGGTGCGCCAAGGCATGCAGTGTTCGTTGTCAGGGGGCCTGGCGAGCATGGGCGCGGCGGTACCTTATGCCATCGCCGCCAAGTTCGCCCACCCGCAGCGTGGCGTGGTCGCGCTGGTAGGTGACGGCGCGATGCAGATGAGCAACCTGGCCGAGCTGATTACCGTTGCCAAGTACTGGCAGCAATGGGACAACCCCCAGTGGATCTGCGCGGTGTTCAACAACGAAGACCTCAACCAGGTCACCTGGGAACAACGGGTCATGGAAGGCGACCCGAAGTTCGAGGCTTCACAGTCAATTCCTGATGTGCCTTATCACCTGTTCGCCATCTCCATCGGCCTGCAGGGTATCTATGTGGAGCGGGAGGAGGATATCGCCGACGCGTGGGAGCGGGCGCTGGCGGCTGACCGGCCTGTGCTGATCGAGTTCAAGACCGACCCGAATGTGCCTCCCCTGCCCCCACACATCAAGTTGGAGCAGGCCAAGAACTTCGCCAGCAGCCTGCTCAAGGGCGACCCTGACCAGGCCGGGGTCATCGTGCAGGCGGCCAAACAGGTGCTCAGCTCGGTGCTGCCGGGCAAGAAGTAACGCACCACGTGACTGCGCTACCGGAATGGGCCTCGGCTGTTGCGGTAGCCACCGAGGCAGAGCGCTTTGCCCGTTGCCTCAGTTGCGGCGGCGGCCGCCCAATTCGACCCATACAGGGGCGTGATCGCTGGCCTTGGCCTCATTGCGCACCCAAGCATCTACCCCCGCCCCTTTCAGGTAAGGGGAGAGCTCGCGGTTGAGCAGCAGGTGGTCGATGCGCAGCCCGGCGTTACGTGCCCAGTGGTTGCGGAAGTAATCCCAGAAGGTGTACACGCGCTCGTCCGGGTACAGGTGGCGAACGGCATCCGTCCAACCTTGCGTCAGCAGATGCTCGAAACAGGCACGGGACTCTGGCTGCAACAAGGCATCCTTGAGCCAGGAACGTGTGTCGTAAATGTCCAGGTCCGTGGGCACCACGTTGAAATCACCCGCCAGGAGCGCTGGGTGCCCATTGGCATAGAGCGTTCGCGCATGCTGGATCAGGCATTCGAACCAGCGCAACTTGTAATCGAATTTCGGCCCAGGCTGCGGATTACCGTTGGGCAGATACAAGCACCCGACCAGCACCCCATGCGCCGCTGCTTCCAGGTAACGGCTCTGGGTGTCGTCCTCCATGCCTGGCAGGCCACGGCGCACCTCCAGCGGCTCGCTGTCACGCGCCAGAATGGCCACGCCGTTCCAGGCGGGCTGGCCCTGATAAACACAGCCGTAACCTGCCGCTTCAATTTCCTGGCGCGGAAACTTGTTATCGGCGGCCTTCAACTCCTGCAGGCAGGCGATGTCGGGCCGTTCGCGCTTCAACCACTCCAGCAACGCAGGCAAGCGACTGCTGATGCCATTGATGTTGAACGTGGCGATGCGGAGGTTTTTCATGCGTCAGGGTCATTCACGTGGGCCTGAACTGCGTCTTCCAGCGCTCGCACATGGGCTTCGTCGGCCAGTGCCTTGAGCGCCAGCCAGTCGTCCCAGTCGAGTGTGCCATCGTCGCGCAGTGCCTCGGCGGTGCGCAGCAGTTCATGGTGGTAGGCGTCTGGCGATTCGCTGCGGTAACTGACGTCGTCGTACTGCGCGTACCACGCTGCCAGCTCGGGAATGCTGCGTTCGATACTCATGGCGCTGCCCTCGCTCACTCATTAAGGGTGAGAGCACCTCGAGCGCGCGATGTTCAGTCCGGGTGCATCGGCGGTAGAGCGCGGCCGGTCACTGCGCAACAGAACGGCGCAGGAACCGGCCCCCAAAAAAAACCGTGCGCCAGGCACGGGCCGCTCAGTGAGCAACACCCGCTCTGGATCAGTTATCCAGTTCGTCCTTGACGACCTTGCCGTCGCGCGGATCGACCTTGAACTCGTACTGCTTGCCATCGGCTTTGATGCCCTCACCTTCCCAATGGCCGTCATCGGCCTCGATCTTGGTGATTTGCGTGTAGCCAGCGCCCTTCAGCGTCGCTTCCGCCTGGTCTTTGCTCACCTTCCAGTCAGCACCAGGCTGGTCCGCCCACGCCGCCGTACTGCCTAGCGCGGTCGCCAGCGCCAGGCCAGTGAACAGTCGAGTCATCGTCTTCATCGCCAACATCCTTTTTCATGAAAGTTAGCGGTACGACTGGCGGCCGCACCTCAGCGTTCAGTTTTGTTTCGGGGGCATGGATGCGATGTCATCAGCCAGCACCGCCGGTGAATTGCGTTGGAACTTCGCGGCGGGACGATGGCCTCCTTCTCAGGCCTATCGAAAACGGAGAATCACGATGTACGACAAACTGAATGGCAAACGCGTGGCATTCCTGGTGACTGACGGTTTTGAACAGGTCGAGTTGACCGGCCCACGTGAAGCCCTGGAACAAAAAGGCGCGGTGGTCGATATCCTGAGCGAAAAGGACGGCACGGTACGCGGCTGGAACCATGACAAACCGGCTGACGAGTTTACCGTGGATGCCACCTTCGACAGCGCGCAGGTGGACCTGTACGACGCCATTGTGTTGCCGGGCGGGGTGCAGAACTCCGATACCATCCGCCTGATCGAGGGCGCGCAAGCGCTGGTGAAAAGCCACGCTGCGGCAAACAAGCCACTGGCAGTGATCTGCCACGGGGCCTGGCTGCTGATATCGGCGGGCCTGGTAAAGGGCAAGCGGATGACCAGCTACCAGACCTTGCAGGACGATATTCGCAACGCCGGGGGCGAGTGGGTGGATGAGAAGGTGGTGGTAGACGGCCACCTGATCAGCAGCCGCAAGCCGGACGATATCCCGGCCTTCAACGATCAGTTGATCAAAGCACTGAGCGAATGAACCGCGTCAGCCAAGGCAGGCTGAGGTCGCGTTGATGCTGTGAGTTTTGCGCACCCGGTCATGCAGCGGGTGCTCAAAGCTCCAACCGGCCTGCCAGCAAGGCACTCAGCACCCCGGCAAGGTCATCGCCCTGTTCATCCAGCAGCCGCAAGGGTATGCCTTGCAAGATCGATTGTGACCCGGCGAGGTCCGCACCGACCAACGCCAGCGGGCACGCGACATCCATCTGCAAGGCGCGCAGCTGGCGGGCCAGTGTTGCGCTCACCGAGCCCTGTACGGCAATCACCAACGCTGCAGGCTGCACGGCGGCGCAGACCAGCGCCAGCTCTTCCAGTGGCTGATCACAGCCAAGCACGTCAATGCGCTGTTGCTCGCTGCTCAGCAACAGACCGGTGCACAGCAACTGCGCTTCAGCATGCCCTTCAGTGCCCGCCATTATCACGCGCGGCGCATTGGCCTGGTTCATCTGCAGGCGCATCAGTAGGCGCGCACGCAAGAAATTATCGAAGAACACCCATTGGCTGCGTTGGCCGAAGGCTCGCCCGGCGGCCAGTTGCTGCCAGACCGGCATCAGCACTTCGCGCAGCACCGTCGCCTTGGGCAACAACGTGAACAGCTGGCCATGCAGCGCATCCAGCGCTTGGGCATCGAACGCCTGGGTAGCACGCAGCAGCGCTGCGCGCCATTGGGCAAAGGCCGAATCCGACTGCACGGCGGCTTTCGGCTGGGCGGCGAGGCGCTCACCGACCTTGCTGATCGGCAGCCCATGGTTGGTCCAGTGCAGAATGTCGCGGATACGCTGCACGTCCTCGGCCGTGTACAGCCGGTGACCACCGTCGGTGCGCTGCGGGCGGAGCAAGCCATGGCGCCGCTCCCAGGCGCGCAGGGTCACCGGGTTGATGCCCGTCAGGGTGACCACATCGCGCATGGGCAGCAGGTAGGCTTGAGTAGTATCAGTCATTGCACGGGTCGTCCGGGAAGTGCCCCATTCTAAACCGATACACACCTTCTGCGCAGTGCCGAACTGGGTCATCATGCAGCAAACTGCGCGCGAAGCCCTGCACAGAGGCTACGCTGCGCTTACTGAACATGACATTTGCGTAGGTAGCGCTACATGATCACTGCAAAACTCCTGCAACTGATGGTCGAGCAATCCAACGACGGCATCGTCGTAGCCGAGCAGGAAGGCGAAGACAGCATCCTCATCTATGCCAACACAGCTTTCGAGCAACTGACGGGCTACCAGGCCAAGGACATCCTATACCAGGACTGCCGCTTCTTGCAGGGCGCCGACCATGACCAGGAAGCCGTACAGCGCATCCGCGAGGCGATTCGTGACGGCAAGCCGTGGCGGGAAGTCCTGCGCAACTACCGCAAGGATGGCAGCCCGTTCTGGAACGAATTGTCCATCAGCCCAGTGTTCAACCAAGCGGATCAACTAACCTACTACATCGGCATTCAGCACGATGTTTCCCGGCAGGTAGAGGCCGAGGCGCGGATCAAGGCGCTGGAAGCCGAGGTCGCTGAACTGCGGCAGCAGTTGGCGCAACGCGAAAGCTGAAATAGCTATACAAAAACTTTGACTTGTACAATTTTTGTCGTAGGCTTCGAGTATACCTGTACAACAATCGGGTGTTGTACAGGATTGTCCGGAGCCGAGCATGTCCGCTTACCTGCAGCAGTTCGCCGAACGCTTTGCCCACCTTGACGTGGACAGCCTCGATTCACTGAACACCCTGTACAGCGAAGACGTTGTCTTCCGCGACCCCCTGCATCAAATTCACGGGCTCGACGCCCTGCAGGCCTATTTCGCCCAGTTGTACGCCAATGCCCGCGATATCCGCTATGCCTTCGCCGCGGCGGACGAGGTGCTACCTGGCCAGGGTTACCTGCGCTGGACCCTCGAGTTTCGTCACCCACGGCTGGCACGGGGCGAACCGATAACGGTGCAAGGCTGCAGTTTTCTGCAGTGGCGTGACCGCGTCCATTTTCACCAGGATTTCTTCGACGCCGGCGCCCTGTTGTATGAGCACGTTCCACTGATGGGCGGGGCCATTCGCTGGCTCAAAGGCAGGCTGGCATGAGCCGCTGCTGGTTGACAGGCGCTAGCAGCGGCCTTGGCGCAGCCCTTGCGCAAGCGCTGCTGGAACAAGGGCACCAGGTCGCGTTGGGTGGCCGTCGCAGCCAGGCACTGCTGCCGTTGGCCGAGCGGTATCCGGGGCAGGTGCTGTTGGCCGAGGGCGACATTGCCGACGCTGCACAAGTGGCACAGATGGCCGCCCGCATCGAGCAAGCCTGGGGTGGGCTGGACATGGCGGTCTTCAATGCAGGCACTTGTGAATACCTGGAGCCCGGCCACTTCGACCCGGCGCTTGTCGAACGCGTGGTACGCACCAACCTGCTGGGCGTGAGCAACTGCCTGGCCGCCGCCCTGCCCTTGCTGCGGGCAGGCGTGCGCCCGCACCTGGTGGTGGTCGGCAGTTCGGTAACCTGGCTGGCCTTGCCGCGTGCCGGAGCCTACGGGGCGTCCAAGGCAGCCGTGCGTTACCTGGTGGAGTCGCAGCGGATCGACTTGGCACGCGAGGGTATCGACGTGACGTTGGTCAGCCCGGGCTTTGTCGATACGCCGTTGACCCGCCGCAACGACTTCCCCATGCCGCAACTGTGGTCTGCCGAGCGCGCGGCACAACATATTGCCAAGCGCTTGCCCCGGCGCCCGCTTGAAATCAACTTCCCAAGCCTTTTCACCTGGGGCCTGCGTGTGCTCGGGGCCCTGCCCCCGCGTCTGCGCCTGGCCCTGGGCCTGCGCTTGGCCCGCCACGAACAGGACTGACCCATGCGCATCGCCATTATTGGAAGCGGCATTGCCGGCCTCACCTGTGCCTACCTGCTCTCCCGTCGCCACGCGGTCACGGTGTTCGAAGCCGCGAGCTGGGTCGGCGGCCACACCCACACCGTGGACGTGGACTGGGCAGGCGAGCGCTATGCCATCGATACTGGCTTCATCGTGTTCAACGACTGGACCTACCCGAACTTCATTCGTTTGCTCGAGCAACTGGATGTGGGCTCACAACCCACGCAGATGAGCTTCTCCGTAAACGACCCACTCAGCGGCCTGGAATACAACGGTCATAGCCTCGACACCCTGTTCGCACAACGCAGCAACCTGCTGTCACCGGGTTTCTGGGGGATGCTGCGCGAAATCCTGCGCTTCAACCGGCAGGCTATCGCCGACCTGGATGCAGGGCGCATAGACGATCACACCACGCTGGGCAGCTATCTTCAGGCGCAAGGCTACGGGCAACGTTTTGTCGATCACTACGTGGTGCCCATGGGCTCGGCGATCTGGTCGATGTCCCGGGCCGACATGCTGGCTTTTCCGTTGCAGTTCTTCGTGCGCTTTTGCCGCAACCACGGCCTGCTGTCGGTCAATAAGCGGCCGCAATGGCGGGTGATAGAAGGTGGTTCACGCAGCTATATCGGCCCGCTGAGCCGGCGGTTTGCCGAACAGGTACGGCTTGACTGCAAGGTTCACCGGGTCGACCGAGACCAGGATGGGGTGACCCTGCACAGCGCTGCCGGCACCGAGCGCTTCGACAAAGTGGTATTCGCCTGTCACAGCGACCAGGCCCTTGCCCTGCTGCAGGCACCGAGTACACAGGAGCAGGCAGTACTGGGCGCCATCGGCTACGCCGACAATGATGTGGTGCTGCACACCGACACCCGCCTGCTGCCCCGCCGGCGCAAAGCCTGGGCCAGTTGGAACTACCGCCTGGCCGGCGACGGTCAGGCACCGGCCGCGCTGACCTACAACATGAATATCCTGCAAGGCCTGCAGGCGCCGGTGACGTTCTGCGTGAGCCTGAACCAGACCGCCCTGATCGACCCCGCCCAGATCATCGCCCGCTTCAGTTACGCCCACCCGCAATACAGCCTGGCGGCGCTGGCCGCACAGGCCCGGCATGCGCAGCTGCAAGGCGGTCAGCACAGCTATTTCTGCGGGGCCTACTGGGGCAACGGCTTTCACGAGGACGGCGTCACCAGCGCGCTGCAGGTGGCCAGCCATTTCGGGGAACAGCTATGAACAGCGGTCTGTGCCTGGGCTGGCTCAGCCACCGGCGCCTGAGCCCGCGGCCGCACACCTTCCGCTACCAAGTCGGCATGTTCTACCTGGACCTGGACGAGCAAGCCTGGCTGATGACCCTGTCGCGCTGGCTACGGCGCTCGCGCCTGGCGCCGCTGAGCTTCCGTGAAACCGATTACCTGCCGGCCTTTACCGGCCAAGGGCAATCGCTGGCCGGCGCCGCGCGGCGGTTGGTGGGCCGGGCCACGGGCCAGGTGCCGGAAGGACCGGTACGCCTGCTGACCCAGCTGCGTTGCTGGGGACTGGCGTTCAACCCGGTGAGTTTCTACTTCTGCCACGACCGCGATGGGCACCTGGCGGCAATCCTGCTGGAAGTACGCAACACCCCTTGGCGAGAGCGCTTCCACTATGTGCTGCCCGTACAGGGCGGGCTGGCGCAGCCGTTCGCGGTGAACAAGGCCTTTCACGTGTCGCCGTTCATGCCGCTGGACATGGACTACCGCTTGCGCTTCCACCTCGACGAGAGCCGGGTGCGCATCCACATGGAAAACTGGCAAAGCGGCCACAAGGTCTTCGAAGCCGACCTGGCACTACGGCGCCAACCCTTGGACCGCCCCGCCTTGCACCGCTACATCCTGGCCTTCCCCTGGATGAGCCTGCGCACCCTGACGGGCATCTACTGGCAAGCCCTGCGCCTGTTCTGCAAGCGCACGCCTATTCACGACCACACCGCCAGCCAGGCTGACCTGGCACTTGGCCAACCTTGCGAGGACTCCGATCATGTCGAATCCCACCCTGAGCGTTAGCAAGTCAGCAGGCATCGCCCCTTGGTTGGGCGCGCTGGCGCGCAACGCTGTGCTGGCACAGCTGGGCAAGTTGCGCCATGGCCACCTGCGTGTGCTCTGCCATGGGCAACAATGGGCCTTCGGTGATGCCGCCAGTGCCCTGCAGGCGGAGGTGGAAATTCTCGATGATGCTGCCTGGAACCTGCTGGCGAGCAATGGTTCGATCGGTGCCGGTGAGGGTTATATCCATGGTTACTGGCGCAGCCCGGACCTGGCCCTGGTCACGCGGTTGTTCGTCGCCAACCTTGAGGTGCTCGACGCCCTGGAAGGGGGCCTGGCGCGGTTGGGCCGGCCCGCCCTGCGCCTGCTGCACCGGCTCAACCGCAACAGCAAGCGCGGTGCGCGACGCAACATACTGGCCCACTATGACTTGGGCAACGCACTGTTCGAACAGCTGCTGGACCCGACCATGATGTACTCGGCTGCCCAGTTCGAGCACCCCGACCAACCCCTTGAACAGGCCCAGCTTCGCAAGCTGCAACGCATCTGCGAAAAGCTTGAACTGGGCCCGGAAGACCACCTGCTGGAGATCGGCACTGGCTGGGGCAGCCTTGCCATCCATGCGGCCAGCCATCATGGTTGCCGGGTCACCACCACCACCCTGTCACAGGCCCAGTACAGCCATACCCTGCAACGGGTCAAAGACCTGGGGCTGGAGCGGCAGATCACGGTGCTGCAGGAGGACTATCGCGACCTGCGCGGGACATTCGACAAACTGGTGTCGATCGAGATGATCGAGGCTGTAGGCCACCGCTACCTGCCCACGTACTTCCGCCAGTGTGGAGCGTTGCTCAAGCCCGATGGCCTGATGCTGATCCAGGCGATCACCATTCGCGACCAGCGCTATGCTCAGGCACGGCGCTCGGTGGACTTCATCCAGCGCTATATTTTCCCCGGCGGCGCCCTGCCCTCGCTCAGCGTGCTGGTCGATACGGCCAGCCGCCAGACCGCGCTGAACCTGGTTCACATGGAGGATTTCGGTGTCGACTATGCCCTGACGCTGCGGCACTGGCACGACAACCTGAAGCAGTCGCGCGCCGCGCTCGCGGCGTTGGGTTATGACGAGACGTTCCAGCGCCTGTGGGAGTTTTATCTGTGCTACTGCCAGGGCGGCTTCGAAGAGCGTGCCATTGGCGTGGCGCAGCTGTTGTGGGCGGCGCCGAACGCGCGTCGCGCGCCACTGCCTGTACCAGCGTGATGGTTACCCGCGGCCAGATTGCCAATGCGCTGTGGCTGCAATTGGGCTGGTGGTTGTGCATATGGGGTGCCAGCACACCTGGGGTGCTGGTGCTGTTACCTGTGGGCCTGGCGCTACACCTGTGGACATGCACACAGCCGCGGGCAGAAGCGTGGGCGCTGTTACGCGTAACCCTGGTTGGCTGCCTGCTGGACAGCCTGCTTGGCAGTTTTGGCGTATTTGATTTTCATGCCTGGCCGTTACCCTTGTGGCTGGCATCGATGTGGTTGGTGCTGGCCAGCGGTTTGCGCCACAGCCTGGCCTGGGCTGGTCGGCCGTTTTTGCGCGGTGCCGTGGTCGGCGCGGTTGCCGGCCCCCTGGCATATCTGGGCGGCGCCAGGCTGGCCGATGTCGCGCTGCCCCTGGGGCCTTTGGCAACCACCCTGGTTCTAGTGCCGATCTGGGCCTTGGCCCTGCCCTTGCTGGTGCGCCTGGCCGCGTGGCGCTGATCGGCGACAGCGCTCGGAACAATAGCGCACCTCGTCCCAGCAACGCGCCCAGCGCTTGCGCCAGGTGAATGGCCGGCCACACACCACGCACACCTTGCTTGGCAGGTTTTGCTTCTTCACAGCGGCCTGCCTGCATCCAGCTCGGCGAGCAACTGCTCGCCACGTTGCCACACACCATCACGGCGCGCGGCAGCCATGCGGTCGAGGTTGCGGTAGACCATTGCCAGGCGCGGGTTGGCTGACAGGCGTTGACGGTGGCGGATAAGAAAATGCCAGTACAGCGCATTGAACGGGCAGGCATCGGCTTCCACCACCTTGTCTACCCGATAGCTGCAGGCCTTGCAGTGGTCGGACATCCGCTGGATGTAACGCCCACTGGCGCAATACGGTTTGGAGCCCAGGTAGCCACCGTCGGCATGCATCACCATGCCAAGCGTGTTGGGCAGTTCGACCCAGTCGAACGCGTCGATGTAAACCGCCAGGTACCATTCACAGATGGCGGCAGGCGCGATGCCTGCCAACAGCGCAAAGTTGCCGGTCACCATCAGCCGCTGCACGTGGTGCGCATACCCAAGCCGCAGCGTTTGCCCTATCGCTTGCGCCATGCAGCGCATGCGGGTGTTGCCGGTCCAGTAGAACTCGGGCAAGGCGCGGGCGTTGCCGAAGTGGTTCAATGTGGCGTAGTCGGGCATGCGCAGCCAATACACACCGCGGACATATTCACGCCAACCGATCAGTTGGCGGATGAAGCCTTCGGCGGCGTTGAGCGGCACCCTGCCTTCGCGCCAAGCCTGTTGCACGTCTTCGCACAACTGCCGCACATCGAGCAAGCCTATGTTCAGGGCCGCGCTGATGCGTGAATGGAAAAGATACGGCTCACCTTCGGCCATGGCGTCCTGGTAGTCACCGAATGCCGCCAGACCGAAGTCGAGAAAATGCTGCCACAGCTCACCCGCCTGCTGCTGGGTGACGGGGTACTCGAACCCGTCTATCTCGCCATAATGGTCGCCGAAGCGCTGGCGTACCAGCGCCATGACCGCCAGGGTAATGGCATCGGGCGTGAAGCGCGCCGCGAACGGAGCGCCCAGGTTGCGAGGCAGTGGTTTACGGTTTTCACTGTCGAAGTTCCAGGCGCCCCCGGCAGGGCTGCCGTCGGGCTCCAGCAGCAGGCCGCACCGCTTGCGCATACCGCGATAGAAATGCTCCATGCGCAACTGCCGGCGACCCTCTGCCCAGCGCGCGAACGCCTCACGCGAGCACAGAAAGCGGGTGTCGCGGTGCCATGTCAAGGGCAGCCCGGACTCGCGCAACCCGTGCTCGAGCCTCCACTCGCCACATTCGGTGAGGTCGATCTGCGCCGCGCCAAGCCGTTCGCGCCAGCGGCGCAGCTCACCGACGATGGTGCCGCTGTTGTCGCTGTCATCGATCGGTACGTAGTGCACTTGCCAGCCGCGCTCGCGCAGCGCCTGGGCAAAGTGGCGCATGGCGCTGAAAATGAGCACGATCTTTTGCGGGTGATGGGGCACATAGCGCGCCTCGCCCTCCACCTCTGCCATCAGGATAGCGTCGTGGGCAGGGTCCAGTGCCTTGAGGCTTGGCAGCTCCAGCGATAACTGGTCACCCAGCACCAGACCCAGGCGCACGGGGCGGCCTACCACTGGCTGGCCAGTGTAATCGGCACGCGCAACGGTGCAATGGGGCCGTCGCGTTGCCCGCACATCTCATCATGCACCAACTGCTGCACCAGCACGCATGGCACCTCGGCCATGTCAGCCAGCAAATCGCGCAGTTCGGTAGTGGAGCGCAGGCGCACAGGCTGCCCCTGCGCATCGCTCAAGGTAACCGGGCCGGTTGCGGTCATGGCACGCAATACGTAGAAGCCGCCTTCCAGCGAAAGCACTTCAAGCTCTTCGATTTCGCCAGCATCCACGTGCTGGGCCAATGCATTCAGGTTCATGGCGTAGCCTCCGGCAGGCGGCGGAAGAACAGCGTGATCTGGCCGATCTCCACACCTAGTTTGCTCATGCTCGAGCGGTTGATCAGCGTGTCGTCATCCATCAGGTACATCCAGTCGTCCAGGTCCACCTCCCAGTGCTTGCCGTCCACCGGCAAGTCCAGCCGGTAGCGCCAGCGCAGCGAATTGCCCGCCACTTCGCCACGGGCCTCGCCGATCACGTCGCCGGCCGTGCCACGCCAGCGCCCAGGCCCGTCCGGCACCAAGGTCCAAGTGCGCTGTTGGCGCGTGCCGTCGCTGTACACGAAGTGCTCGTCGAGAATCAGCCGCTCACCTTCCCGGCGGCTGTCGATGCGCACATGAAACCGCTTGACCACCTCGCCGGAACGCTTCTGGAACATGCCCCAGGCCTGAACCGGCCGGGAGAAGAACGCCGCCAGGTCGAGCTTGGGTTGCTCACCGGCATAATGCTCGACCCCCACGTTGCCGCAACTGCCCAACAGCAGGCAGCCAACCAGTAACAGCGCTTTGCCAACGTTCATGTCACGGCTCTCCATCGGTGCCGGCCAGCCCGAGCAAGCGCTGCCGTAATTGTGGGTCCCTGGCATTCGGGCCGAGCCAGATGGCGAAGAATGCCCGGGCAAAGACAGGGTCGGTGATTTCGCGGCTGAGTTTGCCGTCAACGTAAAAACGGCAGCCTTGGCCCGGCAGGTAAACACCTGTTATGCGCATGCCAGGGCGTACGTCGACGAATGCCTGTTGCAGCAGCGCGGTCAGTTGCGCGCTGCGTTGCGCCGTCATGCTGCCCCCGTCGAGCCTGCGCATTTCTGCAAGGCTGGCTTCGACCAAAGTGTCTCTGGACAGCGAGCGGTGGTAACGCAGCTCCAGCGCGAACGGCTCATCCCAGCGCTGCACGGGGCCGGCCGCCCACAGCCGCGCACTGTACAAACGCAGGCCCCACCAGCTGAAATCGCCTTCACCCAGCCGTTGTGCGGCCGGCACATCCGAGCGCCAGTCCGCCACAGCCGCCGTGGCCAGAGCGGTCAGCAACAGACACAGGGATGTGAATCGGGCTGGGACTGCCATGCTGGCCTCGGCTGCCATGACCAATATTGTACAAACATAGCACCTTGTACAGGTTTGTCACCCTCAATGTACAGCTTTTTGCATCAGTTAAAAGGCAGCCGCAGGGTTGCTGCCAAGCCCCCGCTCGGTCGGTTCTCAAGGTGAACATGCCCGCCCAGGCGGTCAATGATGGTGGCGACAATGGACAGCCCCAGCCCGGCACCGTTGGGGCTGTTACGGCTGTAGAAGCGCTCGAACACGCGCGCTATGTCAGCCGGCTCGATACCTGGCCCTTCATCCTCCACGATCAGCTCGAAACGGTTTTCCAGGCGCCTGAGCAGTACGCTGATGCGCCCTCCCGGGGGCGAGTGCTCGACGGCGTTGGAAACCAGGTTCTGGAACGCGATGGTCAACGCACCGGCGTCGATGCCCAGGTGGTGATCACCCTCACCGATATCCAGCGATGGCTCCAGGCCGCGGTCGAGTATCCAGGGAGTCAGCTCGGCCATGGTGTCGGTGACCACCTCACCCAGGTCGACCTTGACCGCGGCGTGCTGGCCCAGGCGCGGCTCGACACGGGCCAGGGTCAGCAACTGGTTGACCACCCGGGTCAGCCGGTCCACACCGCCAATCAGAAAGCCCAGCGCCTTGCGCCGTTCGGCCTCGCTTGCGGCCTCGAGTGCGTTCTGGGCATGCAGGCGCAACACCGCCAGCGGCGTGCGCATTTCATGGGCGGCGTCGGCAATGAAGCGGTGTTCGCGCCGCAACATGTCTTCGATCTGCGCCAGCAGGCGGTTGATGGCCGCTTGCATGGGTTCCAGCTCCGAGGGCAATGGCGCCAGGCGCAAGGGTTCGAGTGAATCGGCGTGGCGTGCGCGAATGACCGTGGCCATGTTCTGCAAGGGGCGCAGCCCCCAGCCGATCGCGACCCAGACCAGCAACACCAGGGCCAGGCTGCCGAGCAGGAAGGGGAACAAGGTATGGCGCACGATCCGGTCGATGAGGTCGTAGCGCACATCATCACGTTCACCCACCCAGATGACCCAGTGCTTTTCCGGCACCGGTAACACAAAGCCGCGCCATTGCCGGTCACCACTGGAAAAGTCGTAGAACCCAGGTTCGGACGGCGGCAGCGACAACTGCGGGGCACTGGGTGTATGCACCAGCAACACGCCCCCCTCACCCCATACCTGGAATGCCAGCTTGCTTTCGTAGGGGTGGCCAACCCGGTGGTGGCCGGCCTGGGCCAAGGCGTCGTTGAACGCCTGGTACATGGCCTCGCGCGAGCCGCCCTGGACCGGCAGGCTCATGACCCCCTGCAGCAGGCGGGCATTCTGGGCCAGGTGGGCGTCGTACACTTCGTTGATCTCATGGCGACTGTCATGATAGTTGTACAGCGTCAGCAGGCCTGTCCCCAGCAGCAACAGCAGCATGACCCGCCACAACGTCCTTCGCCGCAACGAGGTCATGCCTTGCCCTCGACCAGATAGCCAATGCCCCGCACCGTGCGGATCAGGCCGTTGTTGAGCTTTTTGCGCAGGTGGTAGATGTGCACTTCCAGGGTATTGCTCTCGGGCTCTTCATCCCAGCCATACAGCAGCTGGGTCAGGCGTTCGCGGGTGAACACCTTGCCCGGCTGCGCCAGCAATTCATGCAGCAAGCGGTACTCCTTGGGGGTCAGTATCACTTCCAGCCCTTGGTAATGTACCTGCTGGGTAGCGGGGTCGAGCATGACCCCGGCATGCTCGATCAATACCTTGGCACGCCCGGCGCTGCGCCTGAGCAAAGCCCGCAAGCGGGCCTTCAGCTCGTTGAGGTCGAACGGCTTGACCAGGTAGTCGTCAGCGCCAGCATCCAGCCCGGCGATGCGATCATCCAGGGCGTCCCGCGCGGTGAGGATCAGTACCGGCAAGCTATTGCCAGCGCCTCTCACGCGCCGCAGTACCTCGATGCCATCCAGGCGCGGCAAGCCCAGGTCCAGGATGGCCAGGTCGAATGTTTCATGCAGCAGCGCGTGCACGCCATTCTGGCCGTCGCGCAACCAGTCGAGCGTATAACCCTCCTGGCGCAAGCCATCGCAGATCCCCTCCCCCAGTGCGGTATCGTCCTCAACCAGCAGTAGCCGCATGTTCAGTCCTGTTTGTCCTTGATTGCCTTGAGTAAAGCCGCGATATCCGCCCGCCGGCCCTGGTCCGCCAGTTCACGGCCCGGCCGCGGCGGCGCCTGCATGGCCTTGTGCAAGGCAGCAGTGCCTTCAGCGTAGCGCTTTTGCCGGTACAAGTGGTCGGCCCAGAAATAGTTGCTGTCGATGCCGTTGGGGTTGATCTTCAGGGCTTCGCGCAACAGCTGGTCCGCCTTGTCGCCGTCACCGAACCCTATCGGCCAGCCCGGCACCTGGTCGTAAAGCGTGCCAAGGCTGGTATAGGCCGAGCCCTGCAGGGCATCAGGATCCAGCTTCATGGCCTGCTCCAGGCTGGCCTTGGCTGACTTGACCTTGCCCAGCGCACCAAGCCCGCCCACGGCGCCAGCCCAGCTGCTGTTGATGATGCCTTCCCAGATCAGCGGCTCGGGGGTGCCGGGGTGCTGCCTGACGAATGCCGCCGCCTCACCGGACAACTTCTCGAAAGCATCGGCACGCTGGGCCTTGGGCGTCTGATACTGGATTTGTGCCCAACGCTGTTGCAGCGCGCTGAGCTGCTGGTTTCCGGCTGGGTCCAGTGCCCAGGTGAACGGGGTGAACGCCAGCAGGCTGACGAAGGCCAGTCGCTTCATTTGCTCGACTCCTTGATATGGCCGCCAATGTAGCGGCGAATGACAGGCAATTGCTTGCGCAGGGCACGGTCGACCACCCCTGGCAACATGCCGTTGATGCGTACGAAGAGCTTTTCCGGCCACCCCAGGTACAGCTCGCTGCGCTCCGACTGGACGGCTACGAGCACGGCGCGGGCGACATCGGCCGGGTCGTCCATGCCGACCTTCAGCGCCTGGTTTAGCGCGGTGGCGGCGCTGCTGTTCATGGTGGTGCGGGTGGCCCGCGGGGCTGCATACAGCACATTCACCGTGGTATCGGCCAACTCACGGCGCAACGCCTCGGAAAAACCGCGCAGGGCGAACTTGCTGGCACAGTAGGTGGCGTAGCCGGGGTAGCCGATCGAGCCGTAAGTGGAACCGACATTCACCACCAGCGCCTTGGGTTGCTCGCGCAGCAGGGGCAGGCAGGCACGGGTCAGCTGCAGGGGCGCCTTGATGTTGATGTCGAGCAATTCATCCAGCACGTACTCGTCCAACTGGTCCAGCAAGGCAAAACGGTTTACACCGGCGGCATTGATCAGCACATTGACCCCGCCCATTTCACGGGCGCGGCTGACCACCTGTTCACGCCCGGTCGGCGTACGCAGGTCGGCCGTTTGCCAACGCAGGCGCTCAGGGTAGCGGTTCATCAGCCCCGCCAGCTTGCCCATGTGCCGGCTTACCGCCAGGACCCGGGCACCGGCTGCACACAATTGCTCGGCCAGTTCCAGGCCGATGCCGCCACTGGCCCCGGTCAGCACCACCACCGACTCATGCAAGCGCATGCTGCACCTCGGCATGCTCAGTGCGTGGCAAACCTTCGAACATGGCGGTATACAGCTGGTACACCACCTTGGCGGCGTGCAGCACCGCCTGCTGGTCGGCCACGTCGTCCAGCCGGTCCATCAGGCTTTTGTAGGTGACCATGTGGTCCTGGTCCAGCGCGCCGTGGGAACTGAGGTAGCTGAAGGCCTGGTTGGGCAACCCGAGGGTGCTCTGGATCGCCCCGGCAGCATGGGTGGCCAGGGCGATGCTGGTGCCCTCCAGCACGTTGACCATGCCGAACAACCCCACCGGGTTGCCCCGTGCGATAAGGTCGTACAGATAGGCAACCATCAACTCGATGGGCAAGGCAGGCAGGCCGTCGCGTACCGCCTCCCAGTCACCGCCACAGGCCTTGATATCGTTGAGGATCCACTGCTCGTGGCCGTACTCCTCCTGGATGTACTCGCACACCGCGCCGCGCAACCACTCCAGCCGCGCCGGCAGCCGAGCGCCGCACGCCATCATCAGCGGCACGGTATGGCGCACGTGGTAATAGGCCTGGGTGAGGAAGGCGATGTAGCTGGCCCGGCTGACCTGGCCGGCCAGCGCCTCGCGAATGACCGGCACGGCGAACAAAGCCTGACGTTCGTAGCTGGTTTGCAGCTGCAGGGTGTCGAAAAATGACATGGTAGACCTCATGAAGGAATGTCGGACAACAAAGATTGATAACGCTGCAGGATCGCCTCACGGCGTGGGCGGCCATTGGCGGTCAGGGTGTGCTCGGCGACCGAGAATGGCGCTGGCAAACGCCGCCAGGCATGCACCCTGGCGTAGTCGGGCAAACTGGCATTACTGTGCTGCACGGCCTGCTCGATAGCCGCGTCCGTGGTGCCCGGGGCGAGCGGCCAGAGCAAGGCCACGTTGCGCGGCATGCCCTCGCCATGAACGAACGCCTGGGCGATCACACCGCTCTGGGTCAGCTCGGCTTCTACCCATTCAGGGTTGACGTTGCGCCCGAAGCTGGTGATGAACTGGTGTTTCTTGCGCCCGTTCAGGTGCAGGTAGCCTTCATCATCGAAAAAGCCCAGGTCGCCGGTAGCCCACCACGCGGTTTGGCTGGGCGTGTCGCCCAGATAGCCAAGCAGCAGGGTCCCGGCAACCAGCACCTCACCGTCTTCGGCGATACGCACCTGTACATGCGGCAATGGCCGGCCGACACTGCCCGGGCGCACCGCACCGGGGCGGTTCAGCGCCACCACAGAGGCACATTCCGACAGCCCGTAGCCCTCGAATACCGGCAAGCCTACGGCCTCGGCCCGCGCCAGCAGGCTGGGCGCCACACGGGCGCCACCCACCGCAACGAAACGCAGCATGCCAACCCCCATCAGCCCGCGCTCGATTGCCGTGACCAGCCCCAGCAGCAGTTGCGGAACCAGAATCAGGCTTTGTGCGCCGCTCAAGGCGATGGCCCCGAGCAGCCGCTTGAAATCGACCTGGCTGGCCCCCCCCATACCCAGCTGGGCCTGTGGGTACAGCATGACACTGGCCCCTGCCAGCAAGGCGGCGTAAACGCCCAGGTTCTCCAGCAACACCCCCAGCGGAAGCACAGCGAGGTAGCGCCGAGGCTGCGTAGGCCGGCTGGCCTGTTCCAGTTCGTGTGCGACCCGCAACATGGCATGCGCGCTCAGGCACACGCCTTTGGGGTTGCCGGTACTGCCAGAGGTGTAGGTGACCTTGGCGGTACCTTCAGGCAGGGCCACCGCAGGCAGCGCTGGCCGCGACCAGAAGCCTTGCTGGTCGACGAAACCCAACCGCCCGAGCAAGCTCTCCCAGGCGGGCGGGCCGAGCACCAGGCTGGCGCCGCTCTGTTGCAGGCAATGCTCCAACTGGGTTGGGCTGAAGAAGGTGGGCACCGTCACGCAGGCGCGCCCCGAGACCAGCGCGGCCAGGTCCCACAACAGCAGTTCGGGACCGTTATCCAGCCCCAGCACCAGCACACCGGCCTGACGCTGGCGCAGGGCCTCGGCACGCTGTAGCACCTCGGCAAGCAGCTGCTTGTAGGTGTAGCGTGCACTGGCCCCTTCCAGCGCGGGCGCGTCACCATGGGCCAGCAATGCCTGCCAGAAACGTTCAAGTTCAAGCGGCATGGCCGGTCTCCTCGTCCAGCACCGGAAAGCCCAGGCGGCGAAACACACCAGCGCTACGCAGCAAGTCGAAGCCTTGGCCGATTTCACCCGCGTACACCTGCGGATGCTGGGCGTAATAGCTGCCCCATTGCGCAACGGGCTCGTCCAGGCGTGCCGGGTCGGCCTGCGCCAGCACGGTAGGTGCCAGGCCCAGGCGCTGGAAACTGTTGATCAAGGTGGAGGCACCGGTGAACGCCACCCACTTCAGCCCACGGGTGGCAAGCAGCCAGGTCACGGCGGTGATCATGATGCGTGCGCTGCCAGCGCTCAGCGACGCCAGGTTGCCGACCTCGACCATGCACTCGCGGGCAACGGGCAGGCTGGTCAGGCGGGAAACCGCGGTTTCCAGGGGCACGTCCAGGTAACGCTCGAGAAACAGCGGCCCACTGCTGGCCGGGCGCAGACCCGCCGCCGCGATCAAGTGCCCGTGGCTATCACGCAAGGCCAGCAACTCGGGCAGGTAATGGTGTACATCGGCGTGGTGAACTTCAGCGAAACAGCGATGAATGAACTGCTCGAGCGCCTCCCGGTCAGGGTCGTCCGGCAGGTGCAGGGACAAACAGCCGTGATGCGCTGCATGGGTGCCTATCGGCAATGGGAGCAGGTGGCTCCAAAGGGTATGGGTCATGGGACTCCCCCCTGATTAATGGGTTGGGCGAAGTATCAGTGACGAATCTGAAGGGAATCTGAAGCCGGCAGAACAAACGCCCGGAAACCGAACGGTCGATAGCCAAGCCGTTGCTTTTATCTACCGCCTGGCCCAAGCTCAGCCCTTCTTGCCGCCATGGACCCCCCGATGCCCAGACGCAACCGCTACCTGATCGCCGTGCTGCTGTTGATCCTGGTATCGGCCCTGTTCGGGTACCTGTGGCGCGATACTCCGTCAGCCCAGCCGACCTTGCCGGCGCATAGCTATGCCAAGGCCCTGCGCCAGGCCCACGACGGTCGGCCTGGCGCTGCCAGGGTGCTTTACCAGCAGTTGCAACGCACCGACTTGCCCGCGATCCGGCGCGCAGCCCTGTACGCCGAGCTGCCCAACTACCCTTCGCCACTGGCCTTGAAAATCGCCCGGCAAGACCTGGAACACGCCGAGCCACTGGTGCGCCGTGCCGCCATCGCAGGTATCCGCCGGCTGCTGCCTGCGGCGCAGCGCAGCCTGGTGCTTGGCCCGCTGCTGGACGATGACGACCAAAGCGTGCGCTTCGCTGCCGTGGACGCCTTGCTTGGCCTTTCCCCGGATGACATAGGCCTGTATTTCGGCCCGCTGCAGGCGGCCCTGGAGCAATACCAGCAAGCGCTGGCGCAACAACCCGAGGAAGCAGACGCGCAAGTGCACCTGGCGCGCTTGTACATGCACGAAAATGACTACACCCAAGCTGCGGTAGCCCTGCAACGTGCACTGACCGTCGCCCCAGGCAACCTCGATGCGCTAGCCACCCAGGTGCGCCTGCTGGAACGTCAAGGCCAGCACGATGCCTCACGCCAGGTGCTCGGCAAGGCATTGGCCCTGAGCCCGGACTCGGCCTTCCTGCAATACCAGCTTGGGCGCTGGCTGATCCGCCACCAGCAACGTGAGTACGCCTTGCTGGCACTGTCCCGCGCGGTTGAACTGGACCCGGACAACGTCGATTACCGCTATACCCTGGCGATGACCCTGCATGCGCTGGAGCAACTTGATGCGGCGCAGAAGCAGCTGGAAACCGTGCTCAGCCAGCAACCGGCCAACCGTCGCGCGCGGGTGTTGCTGATCCAGTACTGGAAAGAATCCGGCCAACTTCAGAACGTGCAGGTGCTGCTGGCCGAGCTGGAGCAGCAAAACCCGGATGACCCCGCCCTGCAGCAAGGCCTCTAGGTCTGCCTGAAACCTGTTGAACCCTGAGCCCGTGCCCAGGGTCCAGTGGTTATCAGGCCACTCTGCAGGAGAATTGCCTTGGCCAGTTCGTTGGCGCTGGATGAACGTGCGTTGATCCTCGCCCCACCGCCGTTGGCGGCGCAAACCTCGCACCTGCTTTCAGCGGCCGGCATCAATTGCCTGTGTGCCACCGACCTGGCGCACCTGCATGCGCGCCTGGCAGAAGGCGCCGGCCTGGCGATCATCGCCGAGCAAGTGTTCAACGCAGGCCCTAGTACCCTGCTGCAGGCCTTTATCGACCAGCAACCGCACTGGTCGGATCTGCCCATCGTGCTGGTGACCCAGGGTGCATGGTCGGCCAGCCGCGTGGACAATCACCCGGTCGGCAACCTTACCCTGCTGGTGCCCCCTTTCGGCGACGACCAACTGCTGCACATGACCCAGTCCGCGCTGCGCCACAGGCGTCGGCAGTACCTGACCCGCGACCAGCTAAAAAACCTGCAGCAGCGGCTGGATAACGGGCTCGCCCAGCCTGATGAGCCGACGGAGCGCTACGCCCAGGCCCGCTTCCAGGCGCGCAAGATGGAAGCTATCGGCCAACTCGCTGGCGGCGTAGCCCACGATTTCAACAACCTGCTCACCAGTATTGGCGGCAGTTTCGAGCTGATCGACCGGCGCCTCAAGCAAGGCCGCACCGACGGCCTGGACAGTGTGTTGCGCCTGGGCCGCGAAGCGGTGTCACGCGCCGCCCGCCTGACCCACCGTCTACTGGCCTTCTCATGCAGGCAGTCATTGCACAGCCGATGCGTCAACCTGCACACCCTGTTGCAGACCAAGCAGCTGAAGGCTCAACTCAAGCCTGGGATAAAGCTGCAGGTGAGCATCGCCAAAGGCCTGTGGAACGCGGAAGCTGACGACCAGCAATTGCGCGAGGCCCTCGACAATCTGATCCTCAATGCCTGTGAAGCCATGCCCAGCGGTGGCCTGCTGCGAATCGAGGCAACCAACCAGCCTATCTACAGCAGCCCCATGGCCGACGGCCCCCTGACCGCCGGCGATTACCTGCGCCTGAGCGTGATCGATAACGGCCAGGGCATGGCGCCAAGCACACTGGAGCACGCATTCGAACCCTTCTTCAGCACCAAAGCGACCAGCCAAGGCATCGGCCTGGGCTTGTCGATGGTGTACGGGTTCAGCAAGCAATCCCATGGCCATGTCACCCTGCACAGCCAAATTGGCAAGGGCACGCGGGTAGACCTGTACCTGCCGCGTCACATCGACCAGGCACCCTCGCCCGCCCAACCGCTGGTACCTGCGCAAGCCACACACGGCCACCGGGTGCTGTTGGTCGAGGACGACCTGCATGTTCGCGAACTGCTGTGCCAGGCCCTGCGTGACAATGGCTTCACGTGCCTGAGTGCGGCCAACGCCGAGGAGGGGCTTGAGGTGCTACGCGCCTCGCAACCCATCGACCTGCTGATAAGCGACGTAGGTTTACCCGGCATGAACGGTCGGCAACTGGCGGAGATTGCACGTAGCTTGCGCCCCCGGTTACCGGTGCTGTTCATTACCGGCTATGCGGAAACCGCGATGGCGCGCGAGGGATTTCTGGGGTGCGATATGCACCTGATCTGCAAGCCATTCGAACTGCGACAGCTGCAGGAACAGGTGGCCGTGATCCTTGGCCAACCCTGAGGGGCTCACTGTTCAAGCATGCGCAACGCCTGGTCTGCCAGGTCTGCCAGCGAAAACGGCTTGTTCATCAACGCAGTGCCAGGCTGTTCGAGCAACTGGGGCTCCACCGGTTGCCCCGCATAGCCTGTGATGAACAGGATGTTCTGCTGTGGCAGTTGCATGCGCATGGCCTTGGCCACCTGGCGCCCGCTGAAGCCGCCCGGCAAACCGATATCGGTGATCACCAGGTCGAACGGACCGTCATGGCGAAACCGCTCCAATGCGGTATTGGCGTCGCTTGCGTCAACCACCTGGAAACCGCGCTCAACCAGGTATTCACGCATCACCGCGCGCAGATTGAGTTCGTCATCCACCAGCAGCAGCCGCTCACCCTGGGCCATGCGTTGCGTCCTTTGCACCGGTTTGCACTCATCAGGAAGCGGCTCGAACGTTCTGGGGAACAACATCGACACCTTGGTCCCCTGGTTCGGCGCAGACTCGATCCACGCATAGCCCCCCGACTGGCCGACAAAACCGTAGACCATCGACAGCCCCAGGCCGGAGCCACGGCCGATGGGCTTGGTGGTGAAAAAAGGCTCGAACGCCTTGGCGATTTCCGCAGCCGCCATACCGTGGCCATCGTCCTCAACATGCAAGGCCACATAGTCACCCGGCGGCAGCCCGTTCTCGTCCGGGAACGCCGCGATCAAGCGTTCGTTGACGCTGCGGATCGTGACATTGCCCCGCTCCAGGCACGCCTCGCGGGCGTTGGTACACAGGTTGATCAATGCATTTTCGAGCTGGGTGACATCCAGGTTGACCACCCACGGGGCGACGTCCAGTTGCCAGTGCAAGCACAACTCCGGACCCAAGGTCCTGCGCAACAACGGCTCGCACAGGCGCAACTGCCGGTTGAAATCCAGCGGCTTTGGCGCCAAGGGTTGGTGGCGGGAAAAGGCCAGCAAACGGTGGGTCAGCTCCATGGCCCGCATCACCGAATCGCGGGCAACATCCACATAAGCACCGATCCGCTCCGGGCGCCCCTCCTGGAGGCGGCGCTGGAGCAGCTCAAGGCTACCGCCGATACCAGAAAGCAGGTTATTCAACTCATGGCCCATGCCCCCGGCCAGTTGCCCCACGACTTCCATCCGTTCAGTGTTGCGCATCAGCGCTTCGGACTGGCGCGCCGCCTCTTCGCGGTCCTCGCTGATATCCTGGCCGACTACGGTGAGCAAGCGCCCATCGAAGCGCGCGCTCCAGCGGAAGGTATGGTAATGCCCATCGCGGTGCCGCAAGCGGGTCTCGATCGGGTCTGCGCTGCTGGCTTGCAGTAACGCCGACACCACCACCTGCACCTCGGTCCGATCTGCCGGGTGCACCAGTTCCAGTACCGACACCCCCTGGATCTGCTGTTCGTCCCAACCCAGAACCCGGTGCCAGGCGGGGTTGGCGGCATGCACCTTCAGCTCCGGGGTAACCCTCATCATCGCATCGCGTGACATCTGCCAGATCTGCTCGCGCTCCAGCACATGCCGCTCGATCTGCTGCTCGAAGCCTTGCGCCTGCTCGCGCCAATGCCGGTGTGCCTCGACGCTGGCAGTGGTCTCGATCACCGTGTGCAGAAAACCCGCGACATTGCCTTGCTCATCGTGCAGGGGCGCGTAACCGAATGCGCACCAGAGGGGCTCGCCGCACGGGTCACTGCCGATGCGCAAGGGAGGGTCCTCGACAAAGCTCGACTGCCCTTCCAGGGCCTTGAAAACCCACGGCCCCACTGTCGGCCAGATTTCGCGCCACAGTGTATCGAACGCCTGGCCGAGCCCATCCACAGCGCCGCCGCGCAATGCATGGTAGGCATCATTGTGCACCACCGTCAGGTCTGGCCCCCAGACCACGGCACAGGGGAACGGCGACAGGTGCATCATATCCACCGCGATGCGCAACGAAGCCGGCCAGCGCGGCAGCGGCCCTAGCGAGGTGCGGCTCCAGTCCAGCTGCACGATCCGGTCGTCAACCGGCCTGCGGGCTGCGGCAGCAGGCGGGTGAAGGCGGATCTGTGGCTCGAGGCCAGGTGATGATTTTTTGGCGACCAATGTCATGGCTCCAGCATGGCCAAGGGGGCTGCGGGTAATGCTATTGAAGTTAGCACAGCACGTTCGGCCCACCATGGCGGAGTTCAAGGTTGTGGCCCGGCCGTCAGGCCGATAGGGCTTACGCAGGTTTGCGCAATTACTGTCACGCGCGCTTTCTTCGGCCTACAGCCGAACGACCATCGAAGACCTAGGCTTTGGGCTCGGCTGTTCAACTGGAACAGCGTTGCAGCGGAGCGCAATAGGTCTATGTCGTACATCGTCAACGCCGGGCGTAGCATGCTGGAGTTGCTGTTGCTCATCGTGGTGGGGCTGGTACCCGTGGTATCCGGGTTGCTGGTGATGATCCTGCAACTGCAAACGAAACTTGCGGAGAATGCGGCTGTTTCCGTGAAGGAAGCGGTTTACAGTGTCGATCAGGCATTCAACCGCATGCAGGAAACCGCGTTGCGTTCACTGCCGCTGGCCGGGCAGCCTTGTGCCAGCGCCCTGAACACCTTGCACGATCATGTCACCAGCCTGTCCATGCTCAGGTCCCTCACGCTGGTAGAGGACGAGCAGGCCTATTGCAGTACCACGCCGGACCCGCTGGAGGATTTGACCGCATTTGCCACGTCTGGCCGCCAGGTCGAGATTTCCTATGGGCTCGCCGACACCCGCCGCAAGCTGCTGGTGAACCTGTATACGGCCGACAATAATCAGGGTGTCATTGTGACGGCGTATGCCTCGCAGCTTCGCAGCGAGCTGGACGCTTTCCAGGACGGGTTGACGCTGCTGCTGGAATTCGACGACCGCTACCTGTGGAGTGGCGGTGACAGCCGCGCCGGCGCCCGCCCCTCGCAGGACGAGTTTTCGACCAGCATGCTTTCGCAGAAATACGGCTACCGGGTCGTAGGCGGCTATGCCGAAGGTTTCACCGCGCGGGAGATTCGCCAGTCGATGCGCCAGACCCTGCCCTCCTTGCTACTGGTGGGGGTTCTGACCGCCTCGGTGGTTTTCCTGGCGCTGATGAAAGGGCGCGCGAATAGGCGTAGCCGCGCCGCCGAAGGGACATGACGGCGGCGCCACTACCAGCGTGTCAGTCGGTGCTCAGCACGCCGCGACGCACCTGGTCACGCTCGATGGATTCGAACAGGGCCTTGAAGTTGCCTTCACCAAACCCGTCGTCGCCTTTACGCTGGATGAACTCGAAGAACACCGGCCCGAGCAGGGTTTCCGAGAAGATCTGCAGCAGCAGGCGCTTGTCTTCCGGCTGCGAGGCACCATCGAGCAGGATACCCCGCGCCTGCAACTGATCGACCGGCTCGCCATGGCCGGGCAGGCGCTCTTCGAGCATTTCGTAATAGGTTTGCGGCGGCGCCGTCATGAAGCGCATGCCGAACCCCTTCAGCGCGTCCCAGGTCTTGAGCAGGTCATCGGTCAGGAAGGCAACGTGCTGGATGCCCTCACCGTTGAACTGCATCAGGAACTCCTCGATCTGCCCGGCGCCCTTGGATGACTCTTCGTTGAGCGGAATGCGGATCATGCCATCCGGGGCGGTCATCGCCTTGGAGGTCAGGCCGGTATACTCACCCTTGATGTCGAAGTAGCGGATTTCACGGAAGTTGAACAGCTTCTCGTAGAAGCCCGCCCAGTAGGCCATGCGCCCACGGTAAACGTTGTGGGTGAGGTGGTCGATGACCTTGAGGCCGGCACCGACCGGGTGGCGGTCGACACCCTCGATGAAGTTGAAGTCGATGTCGTAGATCGAGCTGCCTTCCTCGAAACGGTCGATCAGGTACAGCGGCGCACCGCCAATGCCCTTGATCGCCGGCAGGCGCAGTTCCATCGGGCCGGTTTCGATTTCTACCGGCTGCGCGCCCAGCTCCAGCGCACGGGCATAGGCCTCATGGGCATTGCGCACACGGAAGGCCATGCCACATACCGATGGGCCATGCTCCGCGGCAAAATACGACGCGATGCTTTTGGGTTCGTTGTTCAGAATCAGGTTGATGCCACCCTGCCGATACAGGTGCACATTCTTGGAGCGGTGGGTCGCGACCTTGGTGAAGCCCAGCATCTGGAATACCGGCTCCAGTACGCCAGGGGCCGGGGCCGCCAGTTCGATGAATTCGAAGCCCATCAGGCCCATTGGATTTTCGAAGATATCAGCCATGTTCGTGCCCTCATCTGCAGCTAAAAATTAATGATTGCGTGGGATGCGGAACAGAAATGGCGGGGCGCACGGGATACCTCGCACGCTGCGGGCGAGGAAGTCACCAATTATCAGCTTGAACCCATGGTATGTCATATGGACCCATTCTCGGCGGGCTTGATCCTTCGGCACTGAAGGACCTTATTGTTTTATTCGTAAACCGATTCTACATTGCGTAAATGCCTTTGTCGCGTTTTTGTTAAGGCCCTTGCCCGACTAACGGCTATGCTCTGTTAACCCTTCAGCGTAGCCTTTCAACGTAGCCACCCAGCATGCCCCTTACAGCCAAACGCCGCAGCGTCTTCAGCTGGCGCACCCTGTTACCGCTGATGGTCGGTATGGTGCCGGTAGTGAGCGGCCTGGTGATCATGCACTGGCAGATCGAACGGGAAATGAAGGCCAGCAGCCACACCACCACGCAGCAGGTGCTCGGCCATATCGAACATATCCTCGACAACCTGTCGAGCGCCGCCGACAGCTTGCTGGCGCACACCGATGTCCCCTGCGAGCAAGCCCAGTTGCTGCTACGCACCCAGGTCACGCGCAACGCCTTCGTGCGCTCCACCAACCTGTTCAGGCACAACAGCATTTATTGCACGTCGCTGTTCGGCGCATTCGATGAGCCAGTCAACCCCGCCGACTATGTCGATGGCAAACTGTGGCTGATGGATGGCAACTCGGTCACCCCCGGTCACCCACTGTTGGTGTACAGGGCCAGCCAAGGGGACCACGGTGCGATCAGCACGGTCGACGGCGATCACCTGCTGACGGCGCTGCGCCTGATAGGCGCCGACGAAGCGCTGTACATCCGCGTCGGCGACGCCTGGATGGGCAAGGACGGCATCGTGCACCATGGCCAGCCGCCGGTCGCTGATCACGCCAATGTGCAGCTGGCCTCCACGCGTTATCCGCTGAGCGTACAGGGCGGGTACAGCGCCGCCGAGCAAAGCCGGCTGTGGCGCAGCCATTACCCTGCCCTGCTCGGCATGCTGCTGGTGCTGGGCGTGATCGCCGGCCTGGTAAGCCACTGGCAGGTGCGCCGCGCCAACTCACCCCGCGCCGAGCTGAGGCGGGCGCTGGAGGCCGACGAATTCCTGCCGTACTTCCAACCGGTGGTGCGCAAGGGTGATTACCGTTGGGCCGGCGTCGAAGTGTTGATGCGCTGGAACCACCCTCAAGAGGGGCTGGTACGCCCAGACCTGTTCATCCCCTACGCAGAGCACAGCGGGCAGATCGTGGCCATGACCCGGGCACTGATGATGCACACTGCGCAAGCCCTGGCGCCCTATGCAACGCTGCTGGAGGACGGCTTCCACGTCGGCATCAACATCACGGCCGACCACTGCCGCGACCTGACTTTGCTGGAGGACTGCCGCACGTTCCTGCAGCACTTTCCCCCAGGCCGGGTAGTGCTGACCCTGGAGCTGACCGAGCGCAAGCTCATCGAACCCACGCCCGTGGCGCTCGAGCTGTTCGAAAAGCTCGATGCCATGGGGGTGAAAATCGCACTGGACGACTTTGGTACCGGCCAGTCCAGCCTCAACTACCTGCTTCAGTTCAAGGTCGATTACCTGAAGATCGACCAGCGCTTCGTGGCCATGATCGGTGCCGATGCGCTGTCGGTGCATATCCTGGAAACCATCATCGAATTGTCAGCCAAACTGGGCCTGGGCATTGTCGCCGAAGGCGTGGAAACCGAAACGCAGCGCGATTACCTGGCTAGCCATGGCGTGGACTATCAGCAAGGCTACCTGTTCGCCAGGCCCATGCCTGCACAGCAGTTTCTCGAAGCGCTGGCCACCCGCCCCGGCGCCTCGCGGTTGCCGCAAGCCGCGCCCCCTGAGATCATTGGCGGCTGACCTAACCGCTCCACTCCTGTATTCGAGGCATTCGTGTCAAAAGGCATTGTTTCATCCGTCGTGGCGTCCTGCATGTTCGCCGTGATGTACTTCTATACCTCGTTGCTCAGGCCACTCGATGGCGAAGAGATATTCGGCTGGCGCACGCTGCTGACCCTGCCCTGCCTGACCTTGTTCATGGTGGTTTCGAAAGACTGGAAACGCGTCGGCCAATTGCTGGGGCGCGTGCGCCGCACGCCGGTGCTACTGCTCGGCATGCTCGGCACTTCGTGGCTGATGGGGGTGCAATTGTGGCTGTTCCTGTGGGCGCCCCTGCACGGGCGCAGCCTGGAAGTGTCGATGGGCTACTTCCTGCTGCCACTGGCCATGGTCCTGACCGGGCGGCTGGTGTACGGCGAGCGCCTGTCACGCCTGCAGGCAGTAGCCGTGGCCTGCGCCGCACTGGGTGTGGGCCACGAACTCTACCAGCATGGCAGTTTCGCCTGGGAAACCCTGGTGGTGGTGACCGGCTACCCCGTCTACTTCGTACTGCGCCGGCGCTGCGGCACCGACCACCTCGGTGGCCTATGGTGCGACATGTGCCTGCTGCTGCCCTGGGCGCTGTATTTCGTGATGCAGGGGCCGCTTTCCAGCGCTGACCTGCAGGCGCACCCAGGGTTGTATGCGCTGATTCCGCTGCTGGGGGCGATCAGCGCCTGCGCCCTGATCGCCTACGTGCTGGCCAGCCGCTTGTTGCCGTTCAGCCTGTTCGGCCTGCTCAGCTACGTCGAGCCCGTGCTGCTGGTGGGCGTGGCGTTGCTGCTGGGCGAAACCATCGGCCCAGACCAGTGGTTGACATACCTGCCGATCTGGGCCGCCGTGCTGGTGCTGGTGCTCGAAGGCTTCAAGCACCTGCTGCGTCAGCGTCGCCGTTCGGTGTGAGGCGCACCTGCCTTACCCGCCGTTCTTCGATCGCCTCCACGGTCAGCGTCCAGCCATTGCAACACAGCTGATCACCCACCATTGGCAGGCGGTCGAGCAGGCTCATCACCAGCCCGGCGAGGGTCTGATAGTCCTCGGTGGCCCGGGCGCTGAAGCCGGTACGCGCCTGCACCTGGCTGAGGTTCAAGGCACCACTGACCACGAAACCCTCACCTTCCTGCACGATGCCAGGGCCGTCAACCTCGCTGGCATCCGGCAGTTCGCCAGCAATCGACTCCAGGATGTCGGTCATGGTCAGCAGGCCGGTGAAGTCACCGAACTCGTTGACCACGAAGGCAATGTGCGTGGACCGGGCGCGCATCTGCTCCAGGGCGTTGAGGATACTGAAGCTTTCCAGCAGGTTCAGCGGTACCCGGGCCATGCCTTCCAGGTCGGGCTGGTTACCCGACAGCAGCTCCTTGAGCAGCTCTTTCTTGTGCACGAAGCCCAAAGGCTCGTCGATTCGGCCGCCGCGTATCAGCGGCAGGCGCGAATACGGCGAGTTGGCCAGGGCCTGGGCAATGGCCTCGGGCGGCTGCGCCAGGTCAATCACGTCGACCTCGGTACGCGCGGTCATCACCGTGCGAATCGGCCGCTCGGCCAGGTTCAGCACGCCGCTGATCATCACCCGCTCACGGCGGTCGAACAGCACCTGTTCTTCGCCACCCTCGACCAAGTCGGCGATTTCCTCACCCACCTCGTCAGCTTCGACGCGGCGGCCGCCCAGCAGGCGCAGCACGGCATGCGCAGTGCGCTCACGCAGCGGCTTGTGCTGCTGCAGGCTGCGCTTGCGCCGGGCACGCGCCAGCTGGTTGAACAGCTCGATCAGGATCGAGAAGCCAATGGCCGCGTACAGATAGCCTTTGGGTATGTGGAAGCCCAGGCCTTCGGCGGTCAGGCTGAAACCGATCATCATCAGGAAGCCCAGGCACAGCATGATGACCGTGGGGTGGGCGTTGACGAAGCGGGTCAGCGGCTTGCTGGCAACGATCATGATGCCGATCGAGAAAATCACCGCGATCATCATCACCGACAGGTGCTCGACCATACCCACCGCAGTGATCACGGCGTCCAGCGAGAACACCGCATCCAGCACCACGATTTGCGCGACGATTGGCCAGAACGCAGCATGACGCAAGGTGCCGCTGGCTTGGGTCACATGCCCTTCCAGGCGTTCATGCAACTCCATGGTGGCCTTGAACAACAGGAACACACCACCGAACAGCATGATCAGGTCACGGCCAGAGAAGCTCTTGCCGAACACCTCGAACAGCGGTGCCGTGAGGGTGACCATCCAGGAAATGCTGGCCAGCAGGCCCAGACGCATGATCAGCGCCAGGCTCAGACCAATGACCCGGGCACGGTCGCGTTGATGCGGGGGCAGCTTGTCCGCCAGGATGGCGATGAACACCAGGTTGTCGATACCCAGCACCAGCTCGAGGACGATAAGCGTCAACAGGCCTAGCCAGGCCGTAGGATCGGCTAGCCATTCCATTAGCGGGTACTCACGAGGGCAGCGTCACGAGGACGGGGAAGGTTTGGCCAGGACGGCCACGAACTGGGGGGCTCCGCGAAGGTGCTCATATAGACCTTGATAACAATTAGGGAGAATGATGCTACAAGGACATCAGGATTGTCCGACAGCGTAAAACTATTACAAAACCTGTAACAGGCCGGCGGGCGGAATGAGGCCGGCCGCTGGGCGCGCATTTCGACGGGTCGCCTGGTGCGGGTACTTTTGTTCAATACACCCCACCCCGTGACCGGCCAGCATAGCCGCCTCACAACAAAATGGATCTCCTTCATGAGCTTGTCCCTCTCCATGGCCGCCTTCGCACTGGCGGCCTCCATCTCCCCCGGCCCGGTCAACATCGTCGCGCTTGGCAGCGGTGCCCGTCATGGCCTGCGGGCCAGCCTGGGCCATGTGACCGGCGCCACGCTGGGCTTCTGTGTGTTGCTGGTGCTGGTCGGCCTGGGCCTGCACCAACTGCTGGTGCGCTGGCCGGTGCTGGGGCTGCTGTTGCACTGGGGCGGTGTGGCGTTTCTGCTGTACATGGCATGGAAACTGGCCAGTGACAGCGGCGAGCTGGGCAGCACGCACCCCGAGCAGGCACCGTCGGCCTGGCACGGCGCCGCCATGCAGTGGCTCAACCCCAAGGCCTGGTTGGCAGCGGTGGCCGGGGTTGGCGCCTACACGGGCGGCGAGCAGCAGCTGCTGTGGCTGTTCACCTGGATCTACGGGCCTATCTGTTTCGTTTCGGTAGCGTGCTGGGCCTGGGCCGGCAGCGTTATCCGCCAGTACCTGGGCAACCCGCGGCATATGCGCCTGCTCAACCGAGGATTGGCCGTGCTGCTGGTCGGCAGTGCGCTTTACCTGGTGATCTGAGACCGACCCGGCCCCGCCTTTGGCGGCAGACGCTGGCCTATGCAGGCGTGCGCGCGCGGGTGCCAGCATTGCGGTAATGCCCCGGTGTTGCCGCCAGGTGCTGCTTGAAGGCGCGCTGCAGGTGCGCCTGGTCGGCGAAACCGGCTGCTTGTGCCACCTCGGCGATAGCCCGCCCTTGGCGCAGCTGCGCCCGCGCCAGTTGCACGCGCTGGTCGAGCAGATAGCCGTGGGGGGTCAGCCCGAAATGCTGGCCAAACGCCCGGATCAGGTAGGAACGCGAAAGGCCACAGGCAGCACAGATATCCTCAAGCCGCAGTGCATCGCAGCGATGGGCACGGATGAACGCGGCTGCGGCCTCCAGCCGTGGGTTACGCACTTCGGCGGCCTGCGCACTGCCCTGCAGCAGGGCGGGCAATTCGCGGAACAGCGTGGCCAGGCGCGCCTCGCGGTCCGGCACACTGGCATCGAACAGCTCGGCAAAAGCCTGCAACAGCCGCTGGTACAGCACGGCAGAGGTGCTGAGTGTCTGCACCGGCAAGGTGAACCCCAGCGCCTGCAGCCACGGCCAGTCGACGAACAGCATCAGATAGGACCACGGCTCCCCTGCAATCGGGTTGCAGGTATGCACGACGCCAGGGTTCATCAGGACGGTAGTGCCCGCCGCAACCTCATGGCGCTGATCGCCATTGAGGTAGGTGCTACGCCCACCGGTGATCACCCCAATGGAAAAGCTTTCATGAGAATGCGCGGCGTAGCACACCTGGCGCCCGTCGCCTACCTTGCGGGCCTCGACAAAGGGTAGCGCAGGGTCGCGCCAGAACCGTGATACCTCGATCATTGCCATCCCCAGTTGCCGTGTGCCTGGATACTACACAGTTATTGCGGGAACAGGTCCAGAGTGCGTTCCACTTCACCGATATCGACCCTGAACCCGTCGCCCTCCGGCAGACCGACCACGAAGCCGAAGTGCTGCTGATCACGGTCGGTCAGGTACTTGTAGTAGCTGACGAAGCGGTTCGGCGGCTGCAGCGTCAGCAGGCAGCCGCCGGGCTGCAGCACATTCACGCCATGCACCAGTTGGCTGCCCTCCACGCCAATCACCACCTTGGCCCCGGCGCAGGCGGCGATGATGCTCGGCACATCCGACTTGAGCGGGTTGACGATGCGAAAACCCCGAGTAACCCGCAGGTGCTCGGCAAGCGCCAGCTCGTTGCGCAGCAGGCGCAGGTCACCATCACCGCCGCGCAGCAGGAACACACCCGGGTGCGGCGCATGGGCGACATGCGCCAACAGCTTGTCGCCCATGGCACGGTAGCGGGCATGCCGGCTGCGGTTGTTGCTCTGATCGTCGAACAGCACCAGCTCCCGGAAAAACGCACTGCGCAGGCGCAGCGGCTGCATATCCAACCAGTCTTCGTAGGCCGGTGCCTGGGTGAACAAGGGGTACCTGGCCGACGGTGCCGTGGTCACCGGCACGCCCTCGTTGCAGGCCAGCGCATACGTGGGGCAATCCTCCATCAGCCAGGTGCCGAACCATGAATTGCCATTCTGCGTGCAGTAAATGGCAGCGCGGTCGATTTCGTGGTCCACCGCAATGCGCGGAAAGGTGTTCGGCTTCTGCGACAGCCAGTGGCTGGCCTTACCCTTGTACAACGCCCCGTCGACCAGCCATACATCCTTGATCAGGTAGCCACGGGTCGGCCCTTGCAGCGCACTGATGCCACCCTCCATGGTGCGCGCCGGGTGCACGTAGGGGTAGAACCGCTTGCCTTCCCATCCGGTGACCCGCTCCAACTGCCCCGGCAGGTAAATGGCCGGTGGCGACACCGTGGTCTCGCCCGGGGCGATGTCCCAACTTTTGCTGGCAAGGCTTTTGACGTCGATTGGCGGGGTTCTGCCCAACCGTTTGCGGGCGATGTAACGGTAGGCAGCGAGGGTCCAGCTGCGTGGCGCAGCGGCCGGCGAAGCATTGAACTGCGAGATGTCGCTTCTCATGAAGCGTCCCCCTTGATGGCGAGGTTCAGCGCATGGCGCAATAGGATGACTCAATGCATCCGTGCGCCCCTTCAACTGCACATGACGCGCTGCATGATGGGGGGTGACTGCTGGTTGGCGTAGCGGTTGCGCAGGGCTTGCACGAAGGTTTCGCCAGTGGCGTTGTCGCCGTAGAGGTAGATCTTGTGCAGGCCGCCGAACACCATCTCATGGTAGCGGCTGGCAACTTCGTCATCGCTGGGGCCTGCTGGCAGGCCCAGGTGCAGGGTCAGTTTGTCGCCTTCCATTGCAAACATGGGCGTGTCCCACAGAAACTTCGCCGTACCGGTCTTTGGCAGCCGCACGAACAGGTAAGCATGGTTGCCCAACGAATCGATGTCGCCCCCACGCCGCCGCTTCCACTTCAGCAAGCCGTCGTCCGGGCGCGCCAGGCACAGGCCGATGTCGTAATAATCGAAGCCGTGTTCCAGGGCCCATTCCAGGGCCATGAAGGTGGTGATCGAGTTCACTTCGCGCAACTTCCTGGCGTCTGAAAACACCGCTTCGCAATAGCCGAAGCGCAAGGTGCTCCAGTAACGCTTGCCATCGCGCACCACCTCGCAACCGAGGTGGCAGCCGATAACCTCATCGCCGCAGGTAATCAGGTCGAGCCGCCCGACACTCTGGGCAATGCGGAACACTTCGTCGGTGGGAAACTGCGCCGCATGAATGCCCTGCCTGGCAGTCGCGTACGGCCGCAACAGCTCACGGTCGGCCATGGCAATTTCGTCATCGGCAAGTGCCTGGCGCATCTGGTAAAGCGGGCGGTTCTTGCGAATGCTGCGCCGCAGTTCACTGTCGTAGCGCGCGGTGATGTCTTCCAGGGGGCGCCCCAGTGGCACCACGGCGCTCAGATAGTGCGGCACCGACAGCGCGCCAGTAGTGGGCATTTCGCTGATCAGCACCACATGGTCGGCAGGTGCGCTGGCACTGGCGCTTTCCACGATCGCCGCACTGCCCTGCCCCTTGCCGCCAATCAGCAGCTTGGCCATTTCCCGTTGGTGCTTGCGGCCGATGTAAAGGATCTCGTAAGGGCTTTCCTGTTGCAGCCGAAACCTGGCAACTTCCCAGCGCCACAAACAGGCGCGCGCCATTACCTCACGCACTTGGCTACCCAACTGTCTGATTTCGTAACGGGTGGAGGGCGATATGAATTTTCGCGCCGCTGCGGTCAAGGTCGCTTTCATTTCTTCTTCCACGTCCTTTGAAGTGCCAGGGTGTATCGGAACAAGACAGATAAACAGCGGAAAAACATCTAACGCATTGATATTCAGAGGTTAGGCCGCACATTAATTTCACATTCAGTAACAATTTAAGGTGGGCGAAATCACTTTGGCAAGTGGCACTTGGCTGGTATTTGTCTGAATTATTCTGGCGTCAAATTTCCTGCCGCCACTGCGTTTAGTTGCAACAGATTGCTATAAGCGTGCCGACATCACGAGAAGCGGTTACCACTTCGCTATTGATAACTGGCGTTTGATGCCTTCTTTGCATAAAGAGGTGCATCATCATGATAGGCAACAATCCACACCACGCCCTGCTCGCGGCACAACTGCCGCATTGGGCACGCTGTGCCAGCCCCGGGCAATGGGGCGCTTTACAGGCCAGTCAAAATGCCCCTGGCAGTTGCAGGACTGGTTCGACAATGCCGCACCCGACCTGCGCGAGGCGGTTTGCGCCAGCCAGAACCAGTTGCTGCATGCGCAAGCGGCCTTGGCAAAGGCGCTTAAAGGGCTCAAGCAGATCAGTGAGTTTGCCGAACCACTGCTAAAAGGCCGCCTGGCAGAACATGGGCTGGACACGCCCTTGCTCCATACCCAACTACTGCGGGTCGAGCATGATTGGCATTGGCTGGGGCTGCGTCATCTTTACAGCCATCGTCGCGATAGCCTGCTGCAGGCTGCCCTGCAGAACTTCGCCGATGATGAAACCTTCACACCCGAAAGTGCCATTGCCCTGGGGCTTCCCCAACCTCAGGCACCTGATGCTGTCGGATTGCCGCTTCGACCGTGTACCGCGCCTGCCCCAGCCGTGGCAATTGCACTGGCTGGACCTGGACAGCAACCGCATTACCTGGGATGCCAATGCCCAGCGAACACTGGACCGCTACACGCGGCTGGTGCAACTGGACCTGTCGGACAACCCGCTGATCAGCGCACCGGACCTGCGCAATCTTGCGCAACTGAAAACCTTGTTCCTGTCCGGTTGCAGCCTCGTCGAACTGCCGCAAGGCCTGGACCAGATCAGCGAACCGTTCGTGCTGGACCTGGCTTCCAACCAGTTCCAGCACCTGCCTGCAAACTTCGCGGTCACCCGGCCTGTCGCCGATGCCTTGCGCCTTGAAAGCGAGTGGCTGGGCACGCCCGTGCGGGCTCAGATCGACGCCTACAACGCCGCGCACCAGGTCGACCTGCTGGTCAGCGAAAGCGACTACCTGGATTTCTTCGACGAAACAGGCCCCGACGAAGGGGCGCTGTGGCAGCGCCTGCCGCTGCCGTACCGCCGTGACCTCAGAGCGTTGCTGGACATGGAGCCATTCCAGTCTCAACCGCAGCATGCACGCGTGGAGTTCTGGCGACGGCTGGCCGTGCTCGACGCCGATCCGGCGCTGCGCCAGCAAGGCCTGATGCGCCCGGCCCAGGCACTGTTCACCCTGGCGCTCTGAGCAATCCGCAGCGCCTGGTCGAACAGCCAGGCGCTGCGCTCACGGGTGTACCACACTGGTGTTTTTCCCGGCGCCGGTGCATGCTCAGTGCTGAAGCGATTCACCTGGCTTGAAATCCGCCCTGTAACGTGAGGTGCAGTAACCATGGACCGTCTGCTCGATTCACTCTTCCCCACCGCTGATAGCATCCCGGAAACCTGGCGCCTGGGGGGCCCACTGGAACAACGCGAATACCTGGTCAACGGGCAACTGCGACGCTGGGAAGGCCCGCTGGCCACGGTGCGCAGCCCCGTGTGGCTCAAGCAGGGTGACGAGGAACAGCAGGTCATACTGGGCAGCGCACCCTTGCTCGATGCCGATACCGCCCTCACCGCCCTCGATGCCGCCGTGCAGGCCTACGACAAGGGCCGTGGCGCCTGGCCGAACATGCGGGTGGCCGAGCGTATCCAGCACGTGGAGACCTTCCTCGCCCGTATGCGCGAACAGCGCCAGGCGGTGGTCAAGTTGCTGATGTGGGAGATCGGCAAGAACCTCAAGGACTCGGAAAAGGAATTCGACCGTACCTGCGACTACATCGTCGATACCATCAACGCCCTCAAAGACCTCGACCGCCGCTCCAGCCGCTTCGAACTGGAACAAGGCACGCTGGGCCAGATCCGCCGGGCCCCGCTTGGCGTGGCGCTGTGCATGGGCCCCTACAACTACCCGCTGAACGAAACCTTCACCACGCTGATCCCGGCGCTGATCATGGGTAACACCGTGGTGTTCAAACCGGCCAAGTTCGGCGTGCTGCTGATCCGCCCGCTGCTCGAAGCGTTCCGCGACAGCTTCCCGCCTGGGGTGATCAACGTCATCTACGGGCGCGGCCGCGAAACGGTCAGCGCACTGATGGCCAGTGGCAAGGTCGACGTGTTCGCCTTCATCGGCACGCACAAGGCTGCCAGCGACCTGAAAAAACTGCACCCACGCCCGCACCGCCTGCGCGCGGCCCTGGGCCTGGATGCCAAGAACCCGGGCATCGTGCTGCCGCAGGTCGACCTCGACAACGCGGTCGAAGAAGCGGTGACCGGTGCGCTGTCATTCAACGGCCAGCGCTGCACGGCACTGAAGATCCTGTTTGTGCACGAGGACGTGGTCGAGGCCTTCCTCGACAAGTTCCAGCGCAAGCTGGCCGCGCTCAAGCCCGGCATGCCGTGGGAACCTGGGGTGGCCCTGACACCCCTGCCCGAACCCGGCAAGATCGACTACCTCGATGGCCTGGTCGCCGATGCCAGGGCCAAGGGCGCCCAGGTACTCAACGAAGGCGGCGGCCACAGCCGCGGCTCGTTCTTCTTCCCGGCGCTGTTGTACCCGGTCAACCACAGCATGCGGGTGTACCACGAAGAACAGTTCGGCCCGCTGGTACCGGTGGTGCCCTACCGCGACCTGCAAACGGTGATCGACTATGTGCTGGACTCTGACTACGGCCAGCAACTGAGCCTGTTCGGCAACGACCCGCAGACCATCGGCAGCCTGGTCGATATATTCGCCAACCAGGTCGGGCGCATCAACATCAACGCGCAATGCCAGCGTGGCCCTGACACCTACCCGTTCAACGGCCGCAAGAACAGCGCCGAAGGCACGTTGTCGGTGGATGATGCCTTGCGGGTATTCTCGATCCGTACCCTGGTCGCCACACGCTTCCAGGACGCCAACAAGGAACTGATCAGCGACATCATTCGCAATCGCCAGTCCAGCTTCCTGACCACGGACTACATCTTCTGACCGCTCGCTTTTGCGCCTGCATGACCGATTCCAGGCAACAGGGCACCGCACCGGTGCCCATTGCCAGGAGCATCGACTCGGCGGTAACCGAGCGGCCAGTTGAAAGCGGCAGCGCTTTGCTTGAAGCTTGAGGCTCGTAGCTTGGAGCTGCTTCATGCGAATCATCGACAAAACCGCCACCCAGGTGCGCAGCCTGACCCCCGCCGAAGAAGAGCTGCTGGTCGGCTTTGCCACCGGCACCCTGGGCGGCCCGCGCCTGCTGCAGGCCAACCAGCTGCTGATGAAGGTGCGCAATGCCAACCAGTGGCTGGCCTGCGATTGCCGTAACGACGCCTTGCCGGTGCTCAATGTCACGCTCAATGGCAATACCGGCACGTTGTTCCTGAAGAACAACCCGGGGACCGCCGAGCATGCGGCCGGTTGCCCCTTCAGCAAAGACGAGCGCGAAGCCGCCGAGCGCGAAAACGACCCCACGCCACCCGCCGCCTGGCTGCCACCCGACACGCCCCTGCGGCTGATTGGTGATTTCCGTGCCGGCGGCGCTGGCGACGGTGGCGAAGGCAGCGAGCGACGCGCACAGCAGCGCCTGCTGGCGCTGTTGCTGACCTGGATTGAGACCAGTGGCCTGAACCTGTATGCCACGCACCTGAAGAAGGACCTGACCGGGCAGTTTGCCGAACTGCGCAGCGTGGCAAGCCGCTACCCGCTGCTGGAGCGGGTGCCGGCCAGCAACTACCTGGAAACCCGCCTGGACATGAAGCACATGATGATGCTCAAGGCGCGGTTGCGCGAAGCCAAGGTGTTCGGCAACCACCGCCGGCACGGCCTGTTGCTTGACTGCGTCGATCAGATCAAGGGGCGCAAGCTGTTCAACAACCGCAACGAAGACGGGTTCGATTTCCAGGGGCATCACTTGTACTGGGGCGGCAGCCGCACCAGCGGACCGCTGCTGGCACTGATGCTGTACTCGCCGACCAGTGCCGGCAGCCACTACTACGAGCTGATCCATGTGGCCAGCGTACCCGTGCTGTCCCGCGCCCACCTGTTCCCCGTGTACCGCGACGAGGAGCGCGAGCCGCTCAAGGCGTTGGTGTCGCTGGTCGACTGGATGGCCAGCAAGGGTGTGAAAGTGCAGATGCGCCGGCCGGTGATCGGCGGCGCGCTGGCAGACGAGTTGGTGATGACCTCGGATCAGGACCGGGTATTGTCGATATCGCTCCTGGAGCAACCGCTGGGCCCCGAGCCGGACGCGGAGAACTTCAAGCGCTACGCCGATTTCAAGAGCCCGGAAACCTTCCGCAAGTTCGTTGCCGGGTTCTTCATGCGCGAACGCTGAACATCGCCTGTTGTTCGCACCCATTGGCGCCATGGGCCAGCCTGCACTAGCGTTGTGCTACCAGCCAGGCAAAACGTTCATGCGGAGCCCCAACCCATCATGCCGGACCTGCGCCCGAACCCGACGCTGTGCCTGCAGTACCGTGCCGAGCAGCCTATTCACCAAGCCTTCCTGCAACAGGCTGAGCGTTGTCCCGAAGCCCCTGCAATCATCACCGCGCACAGGCTTTGCACATACGCCCAGCTGGCGCAGATCAGCCAAGGTATCGCTGCGTATTTGCTGGAAAAAACCGTCAATAGCGACGACCGTGTGCTGATTGTTGCCGAGCGGGGTGCGGCACTGGTCTACGCCATGCTTGGCTGCCTGCGCGCCGGGCGGGCGTTCAGCGTGGCCGATGCGGCCTACCCTGCCGCCCGCCTGCAACAGCTCGCCAGCAGCTTGGCACCTCGGGTAGTCCTGCGCTGTGGCCAGGCACACGTCGAAGCAGCAGACGCCTGTGTGGTAACTGTGCCCCAGGACCCGGTCGAGGCACTGCATGCCTTTGACCGGCCAACGGCGCAACTGCCCGCGGTCAGCGCAGGGCAACCGGCCTACATCACCTTCACCTCGGGCAGCACCGGCGAGCCCAAGGCGATCGTTACCCATCACGCGCCGCTGGTGCACTTCATCGACTGGCATGTGCACCAGCACGGGCTGACCCAGGCCGACACGTTCTCGCTACTGTCCGGCCTCGGCCACGACCCGGTTTACCGCGATGTATTCACGCCACTGTCGCTGGGCGCCAGCATTGCCTGCCCGGCCCAGGCCAGCCTTACCGACCCTGCACAGCTGGCCAGCTGGATTGCGTTGCACCGCGTCAGCGTCATTCACCTCACCCCACCGCTTGGCAAGCTGATCGAGACCGGCGCGCAGCTGCAGGGCCAGCTGTTCAGGCAACTGCGTTACCTGTTCTGGGGCGGCGATGCACTCAGCCCGGCGCTGTACCAGCAAATGCGTGCCGTGGCGCCGAATGCCGTCAACGTAAATTTCTATGGCACCACCGAAACCCCGCAAGCCATGGCGTACCACACGCTCGACCCGACCGCGGAACAGGCCCGGGTGCCCCTGGGCAAAGGCATCGCCGATGCGCAACTGCTGGTCGTGAACGCGGCCGGGCAACTGGTGGGCGAAGGTGAAACCGGCGAAATCCTGATCCGCAGCCCCTATCTGTCCCTTGGCTATTGGGGCGACCCGGCGCTGACCGAAGCCAGGTTCATCACCAACCCGTTCACCGGGCTGGCCAGCGACCGCTGCTACCGCACTGGCGACTTGGGCACTTACCTGGCCGATGGCAGTGCCTGTTTCCTCGGCCGGGCTGACGGCCAGGTGAAAGTGCGGGGGCACCGCGTGGAACTGGCGGAGATAGAAAACACCATCAGCCGCCTGCCTGCCGTCCGGCAGTGCGTAGTACTGGCCAACCATGACCACCCATTGCCCCGCCTGATTGCCTACTGCGTGTTGCATCAGCCCGGCAGCGCCGACGACCTGCGCCTGGCTATCGCCCGCCAATTGCCGGACTACATGGTGCCGGCACTGTTCATCTTCGTGCAGGCCATACCGCTCACCCCGAACGGCAAGGTCGACAAACGCGCCCTGCCCGCCCCGGTTCAAGCGCCGACCAGCCAACCCTCGTCAGCGCTGGCCGAGAAGCTCTGCAGCGAGTGGGCACGAATACTGCGGGTGCCGCGCCTGGACCCACGCTTGAGCTTTGTCGAGCTGGGCGGTGACTCGCTTTCATTCGTACAGGCCTCGAGGGTGCTCGAGCGGTTGATCGGCCACCTGCCAGACCGTTGGGAAAGCCTGCCGGTCAACCAGCTGGCCGAGCTCAGCGCACCGCATGAAGGCGGGTGGCGGGTCATGGAAATGCCGGTGTTCGTGCGTATGCTCGCCATCATCCTGATCGTGGTCGGCCACCTCAGCGGCATGACCCCTTGGCCGATCGTGGGCGAAACGTCGGTACTGTTCCTGGTCTCTGGCATCAGCCTGGCGCGTTTCCAGCTCAAGGCCATTGAAACCCGGGGGGATGCACGCACACTGCTGCCGTCCCTGGCCGCCATCGTGGTGCCGACCGTGCTGTATACCGCTCTGCTGCAACTGGTGTTCGACCGGGTGCACTGGCAAACGCTGCTATTGGTGTCCAACTGGTTTGCGACCGGCGAGGTTGGCCTGTTCAACTACTGGTATATCGAAGTGCTGGTGCAGATGATCGTGATCATTGGCCTGGTGCTGTCGAGCAAGCGGGTACGCCAGGCCGTCAACGCTGCCCCGTTCCGCTGGCTGATCATGGCTGCCTGTACGCTGGTAGCGGTGGATGTGTTACTCGACCGCTGGGTGTTCGACGCCAGTGGCCTGCTGCACCGGGTGCCGCAACACTTCCTGGCGGTGATGGTGCTGGGCATGGCCGTGCACCATGCCGATACCCCCGCACGCAAAGCGTTGGCCAGCGCGGTAGCGGTGCTGGTGGTTGCAGAACTGGACCTGATGGCGGTGGCCGGTATTGGCTGGCAGGCCGTCACCCACTACGTCGATATTGCCTTGCCGGCGATGCTGGCGCTGATCTGGCTGCGCGCAGTCCCCGTACCGGCCTGGCTGGCACGTGCGGGTGCGGTGATTGCTTCGGCCACCCTGTTCATCTACCTGACGCACTTCCAGTTCCAGTCGGTGGCGGACCGTATCGCCCCCTACCTGCTGTTCGAGGTTGCCTTGGCCATCGCCGGGGGCGTGGCCGTGAGTGTCGCGTGGAATACGAGCACGCGCTGGCTGCTCAGCCGCTGGCGGGCTGGCCGAAAAACGCGCGGGGATGATGACGGGGTGCAACGCGTGACCTAGCCCGCCAGTTCAGCCAGGACTTCAGCCGACGTGGTGACCTGGCGGAAGTGGTGCTGCCATAGCTCGATGCCAAGCTTGCCGGAACGGTCCAGCGAGGAGCCGACCGTCATGTCGGTGACCAGGGTAGGCATCAGCCCAGCATCGAACAGGGCAAAGCCGGCGGCCAGCACACAGGTTTCGGTCTGCAGGCCACACACCAGCACGCGCTCCACGCCCATTTGCCGGATGTACGCGATCGCTTCGGCGCTTTGCCCGTAACCATGCTTGACGAACACCTGGTCAGCCTCCACCAGGCTTTCGTCCTCTGCCGCCGGGTGCCAGCCAAGCTGGCGGGCAAACGGCGTGACCCGCTCGTCGTGCAATTCGACCGAGGCTACGGTAGGAATATTGGCTGACAACCGCCGCAGCCCATCGACCAGCCACTCGGGCGGGCTGAAGGTGGACTGGACATCGACGATTAACAACACCTGGCGCATGGGCGAATTCCGGCACGGGCAAAAGCGCGGAGTATACCGCGCCTGCACGGCCGCGGTGGCTGCCCACGCCTGGCTGGCGCTCAGGCACGGCCAAACCACCCTGCAGAGGCTTGCCCCCCGGTCACATCCGGCGCTGTTTCAGCTATGATCGGGCATCCCGCCGAGGACGCCGTGAACCATGCCCGTAGACCTGCACGCGTTGTACCCCAGGCTGATCCACCTGATGCTCGACACGGTCTTCGTGGTCGACCGGGACAACCAGATCATCTTTGTCAGCGATGCCTGCGAAGCGCTGCTGGGCTACCGGGCATGCGAGCTGGTCGGTACCGCAATTACCGACTACATGCACCCCGAAGACCTGGCAACCACTCGCGCTTCGATCCTGCGGGTCATGAATGGCCAACCGCATTACGACTTCCACAACCGTTACATCCGCAAGGACGGTGGCGTGGTGCATATACTCTGGGCAGCCTGCTGGTCAGATGAGGCTCAGGCCCGCATCGGCGTGGCGCGTGACATTACCGCCCAGCACCAGGCCGAAGCCGAGCTGCGCTTTCTGGCGCATCACGACCCGCTGACCCGGCTGGCCAACCGGGCCATGTTCAACCAACGGCTGGACGCCGCCCTGGCCAGCGCCCGGCGCCATGACCGCCCATTGGCATTGCTGTTTATCGATATCAACGATTTCAAGCAGATCAACGATAACCACGGCCACAGCGTGGGCGACCGGGTACTGTGCACACTGGCCCGGCGCCTGGAAAGCTGCGTAGCGGGCAGCGCGACGGTGGCGCGGATGGGCGGTGACGAGTTCACCGTGCTGTTGCCCGATTGCCCGTCAGCCGAGGTCGTGGCCGCACAGGTGCAGCATATCCTGGCCGTCATGGCCGAGCCGCTGGATGCCGAGTTGGCCGGGCTCCAGGCACCTTCCTGCAGCATCGGCATCGCGCGCTTCCCCGAAGACGGCACCGATGCCGATATGCTGCTGCGCCATGCTGACGGCCACATGTACCGGGTCAAACGGCAACGCACCGCGGCAGGCTGAACACAGATGAACAGGCGCGACCCTGAAGACGCTTTGCTCGACAGCTGGCAGCACAATGCCCAGGCCTGGATTGACGCAGTACGCAGCGGCGCCATCGCGCGCCGCCGCGAGGTGACTGACGCCCAGGCTCCAGGGCACCGTGTAGTCAGAGCACTGGCTTGCGCACCGCGCCGCTCCGGGCTTTGGCCATGGCCGCCAGGCGCACCGCGACGTTAGCCGCACCGTAGCCGCTATACCCCCCCTTGCGCTGGATGATCTCGAAGAAAAAGCGCTCTTCGAATGGCTCGGTGTACACATGGAACAGCTCGCCACCCTGGGCGTCGCGGTCATAGAGCACGTTGTAGTAAGCCAACTCGCTGAGGAACTCGTCGTCGAAATCGAAGCGCGCCGCCAGGTCGTCATAGTAGTTCAGCGGAATTTCCAGCAACGGCACACCGGCCAGCTTGGCGCGCGCCACTTCGCTGAAGATGTCGTCGCAATCGAAGGCAATATGGTGCACCCCGGAACCGCGGTAGCTGGACAGCGCATGGGCAATGGCGGTGTTGCGGTTTTCCGAAATGTTCAGCGGCAGGCGCAAGGTGCCGCACTGGCTGCGCAGGGCGCGGCTCTTGACCAGGCCGTACGGGTCGGGCAGCACCACCTCGTCGTCGGCGGCGAAATCGAACAGGCTCTTGTAGAACAACACCCAGCTGTCCAGCGACTCGGCTGGCAGCGCCAGGGCCATGTGGTCGATGCGGCGCAGGCCACCGGTGGCGGTCACGCTCGGGTCCAGGCTGAAGTCGGTGTCATACAGGGTATGCCCGGCGGTGCCCTGCTCTACCAGGTACAACAGGCTGCCATCGGGTGCGCGTACCGCTGGCACCTCGCACTCGTTGGGGCCGACCAGGCCGCGGAACGGCTGGCCACGGTAGGCAGTGGCACGCTTGAGCGCAGCCTGCTGGTCCTTGACCCGCAGCGCGGTGGCGCACAATGACGGGCCATGGGCTTCGAAGAAGTTGTGGCCAAAGGAGTAAGGCTCTGCGTTCAACACGATGTTGATATCGCCCTGGCGCAGCAGTTGCACTTCCTTGCTGCGGTGCTTGCCCGCTTCGGCAAAGCCCAGCCGTTTCAGCCAACTGCCCAGGCGCGCGCCGACGGCCTCGTCGACCGCAAATTCCAGGAACTCGACGCCGTCATAGCCACTGGCCGCGGGCGGGGTGAACAGTACGCCAGGCTCGATCGGGGTATTTTCCTGTTCCAGGCGCAGCCGGGTTTGCTCTTCCAGGTACAACAACGAGCGCAGGCCGTCGGCGGCGTTCTGCCGGGTGGGCGCTGCACGGAAGCCGTCATTGAAGATTTCCAGCGACAGCGGGCCACGGTAGCCGGTGGCCAGGATCGGCGCGAGGAAGCCGGCCATGTCCATTTCGCCTTGCCCCGGGAAGCAGCGGAAGTGGCGGCTCCACTCCAGCACGTCCATGGCCAGGATCGGTGCGTCAGCCATCTGTACGAAGAAAATCTTGTCGCCAGGGATGTCGCGGATCGCGCGCGGGTCGCCCTTCAGCGACAAGGTATGGAAACTGTCGAGGATTACCCCGAGGGCCGGGTGGTCGGCCTGGCGCACCAGGTTCCAGACCTGCTGGTAGGTGTTGACGTGGCGGCCCCAGGCCAGCGCTTCGTAACCGATACGCAGGCCACGCTTGCCAGCATGTTCGGCAAGCAGCCGCAGGTCGTCGACCAGCACCTGTTCATCGCCCAGGGCATCGGCCTGGACGTTGCTGCACACCAGCACCAGGTCAGTACCCAGCTCCTGCATCAGGTCGAACTTGCGCTCGGCGCGGTCCAGGTTTTTCTGCAGGCGGTCGCGGCGGCAGCCTTCGAAATCACGAAACGGCTGGAACAAGGTAATGGCAATACCCAGGTCGGCGCACATCTGCCGCACCTGGCGGGGGCTGCCGGCATAGTAGAGCAGGTCATTTTCGAAGATCTCGACGCCGTCGAAACCGGCGGCGGCGATGGCTTCGAGCTTTTCCGGCAGGGTGCCGCTCAAGGACACGGTAGCGATCGAACGCTGCATGGCGGGAGTTCCTTGTTGTTTGGAAGGTATACAGTGCCAGACAGGCAGAAAGACCTGTCACAGTTTATGGCACGATCGATTATTCGCAGGTAGAGTCGCTGCTTCAATCTCTTTGTACGGAATGGTTAGTTTTGCGTTCGATTATCGCACAAAACCCGTTTTAGCGAATTGCCAGTCAACTGGCCCGTGGTCAACATGATCCACAGACGCAGGCACACCGACCGCTGCCTCCTGCCTTGGCAAACACCCCTGGCGGAACCTGCGCAAACAACAATAACAACGGAGACAACGATGGCTCACTCCAGCTCGCAAGCAAAAAAAGCGACCGCCAGTGGATGGATAGGCTCGGCACTCGAGTACTACGACTTTTTCATCTATGCCCAGGCCGCTGCACTGATTTTCCCGCAGATCTTCTTCCCCAATACCGACCCGAAAATGGCCATCATCGCTTCGCTGGCCACCTATGGCGTGGGTTACCTGGCGCGCCCGGTGGGCGCCTTCGTGCTGGGCCACTGGGGTGATACCCGTGGCCGCAAGAACGTGTTGCTGCTGTGCATGTTCCTGATGGGCCTGTCGACCATGGCCGTGGGCCTGCTGCCTACCTACCACGACATCGGCTTCCTGGCACCGGCCTTGCTGGTGGTGCTGCGCCTGATCCAGGGCTTCGCCGTGGCCGGGGAAATTTCCGGCGCCAGTTCGATGATCATGGAGCACGCGCCCTTCGGCCGAAGGGGCTACTACGCCAGCTTCACCCTGCAGGGTGTACAGGCGGGCCAGGTCATGGCAGCGGCGGTCTCCCTGCCACTGGCGTACTTCATGCCCAGCGAGGCCTTCAATGACTGGGGCTGGCGCATTCCCTTCCTGATGAGCGCCATCGTGCTGATCGCCGGTTTCATCATCCGCAAGGAAGTGCATGAAACCCCGGCATTCGTGAAGGAAGAGAAACAGGACAAAGTGGCCAAGTCGCCGATCAGCGAAGCGTTCCGCCACAGCTGGAAGCACATGGTGCTGGTGATGTTCATGGCCCTGATGAACGTGATTCCGGTAGTCGCCACCATCTTCGGTGCGGCCTACGCGGTGCAGCCGGCCTATGGCATCGGCTTCGACAAGAGCGTTTACCTGTGGATCCCCGTGGTCGGCAACATCGTCGCGGTGCTGGTGATTCCGTTCGTCGGCAACCTGTCGGACAAGATCGGCCGCCGCCCGACCATGATTGCCGGCTGCCTGGGCTCGGGCCTGCTGGCGTTCGTCTACCTGTATGCGATCAGCATTCAGAACGTGCCACTGGCATTCATCACCTCGATCGTCATGTGGGGCATGGTCTACCAGGGTTACAACGCGGTATTCCCAAGCTTCTACCCTGAGTTGTTCCAAACCCGCTACCGCGTTTCGGCCATGGCCATTGCGCAGAACATCGGCACCATGCTGACCGCCATGTTGCCGGCGCTGTTCGCCCTGGTTGCGCCACCCGGCTCGGACAACATCCCGCTGGTGATCGGTGGGTTGGCGTTCTTCATCACTTGCGTGTGTGCCCTGGCGGCCTACATTGCCCCGGAAACCCATCGCCTGGCGATGGAAGACCTGGGTAACCCGCAGGCCAAGCCGATGGAAAAGGAAGCCTATGAAGCCAGCCGTAAAGGCAGCGTCCAGGCGGTAAGCCACTGACAGGCGCGGGGCCGCAAAGCGGCCCCAGCCATTTCAGCCCTGAACCACGCCCTGCAAGCGCGCCCACAGCCGCTCCACATCGCCCCGCTCGGTCGGCAAGGCGCCGATCGACACCCGTACCATCCAGCGGCCATCCAGCGTCGCCGGGGTCACGTAGGCATCACCGCTGGCGTTGAGCCGCTGCGCCCAAGCCTGGGTGTACGTGTCCAACGCCTCGCCCTCCAGCCCCTGCGGCCGATGACGAATGCACAAGGTCTGCAACTGCACGGGCGCCAACAGCTCCCAACCCTGCGCAGCGCTGACCTGCCCTGCCAGCCAGCGGGCATTGTCCAGGTCGCGTCGCAGCCGCGCCTGCAACGCTTCCACGCCCTCGCTGCGCAACATGAACCACAGTTTCAACGCGCGGAACCGGCGCCCCAGCGGGATGCCCCAGTCACGCAGGTTCTTCACCTCGCCATCCACTGCCGACTGCAGGTAGCTGGGGTTGGTGCTCATCACTCGGATCAGGTGCTGCGGGTCGCGCACGTAATAGATCGAGCAATCGAACGCCACGCCCAGCCACTTGTGCGCATTGACCACCACCGAGTCGACCAGCTCGATGCCGTTCCACATCCAGCGGCATTCCGGCAGGATCATCGCCGAACCGGCCATGGCCGAGTCGACGTGCAGCCACAGGCCGTGGGCCTGGGCAATTTCGCCGATCGGGCGCAGCGGGTCCACGGCTGTGGTGGTGGTGGTGCCGGTGGTGGCCACGACGGCGCAGGGCTGGTTGCCGGCAGCCAGGTCCTGCTCGATGGCCGCCTGCAAGGCCTGCGGGCGCAGCGCGTAGTGTTCGTCGGTGGGGATCAGGCGAATGTTGTCACGCCCGAACCCGGCCAGCAGCGCGGCCTTGTCCACCGAGCTGTGGGCGTGGGCACTGACATACACGATCAATGGCCTGGCTTCGGCCTGCAGGCCACCCCGCACCAAAGCGTAATCGGTGGCGCGTTCGCGCGCGCTGATCAACGCCACCAGGGTGCTGGTCGAGGCGGTGTCCTGGATGACCCCGCTCCATTGGCTGGACAAACCCAGCAACTGGCGCAGCCAGTCGAGGGTGGTTTCTTCCAGTTCGCTCAAGGCCGGGCTGGACTGCCATGACAGGCCAAGCACACCCAGGCCGGTACTGAGGAAGTCACCCAGTACCGAGGACAAGGTGCCATTGGAGGGGAAGTAGCCATAGAAGTCAGGGTGCTGCCAGTGGGACAGGCCAGGCATGAGCAGTGCGTTGACGTCGTCGAGAATGGCCTCGAAGGGTTCACCTTGCTGGGGGGCTTGCCCTGGCAAGGCGGCCTTGAGGTAACCGGGTTCGACCTGGGCCATGACCGGGCGCTCGCCCACGGTCTGGCGGTAGTCGGCGATCAGGTCGATCAGCTGGTGGCCGTATTGGCGGAATTGTTCGGGGGTCACGCGGGCTCTCCTTTGGGTCATCCGTAGCCTGTTATGGCCCCATCGCAGGCAAGCCAGCGCCCACAGAACAGGACGCTGGCTTGGACAGGGCCAGCACAGGCAACACAATGCCCCCAGTCTAGGCGCCTATACCCAGACGAATAACCCCATGTCACGCATAGTTGCTATGGCAAACGCGCATGCCCACCCTGCACGCCGAACTGCGACTGGCGCCACAACTCGAATACCCGGTTGCGTAACCAGCGGTGCTCGGCCGAGGCCTGCAAACGCTGGTGCCACACCACCCAGTAGCGCTGACTATGGTCGATAAAGCCCAGCGGCCGCCAAGCCAGGCCATGCAAGCGGCTCAGTTGCCGGGCGATGTGCTCGGGGACGGTGGCCACGGCCTGGCTGCCGGCAACCACCTTGACCGTGGCACAGAAGAACGGCACCTCCAGGCTGACCCGCCGCTGCAGGCCCTGGGCGCGCAGGTGGCGGTCGATGAAGCTGTCCTTGTCGCCGCCACCGGAAATCCGCACGTGCTTGTGCGCCAGGTAGTCCGCCTGGCTGAGGGTGGCTTGCGCCGTCAGCGGATGGTCGCGGCGCATCAGGCACACCGCGCGGTCCTCACCCAGCAGGCGCCCGTGCAGGTTGGGTGGCGACTCGTCGAACAGCGTGGTCGCCAGGTCGATCTCGCCGCTGGCCAGCAAGGCGTACTGGCCGGCCTGCCAGGTGCGGTATTCCAGGGAAACCCCCGGCGCTTCCTGTTCCAGCGCAGCCACCAGCAACGGCAGCATGTGTTCGGCCACGTAGTCCGAGGCAGCCAGGCAGAAGCGCCGCTCGCAGCGGGCCGGGTCGAAGACTGCAGGCTGACGCAGGGCCTGCAGCTCTTCAAGCACTTGCCGCAGGGGCTCGACCAGGGTTTCGGCGTGTTCGCTGAGCACGTAGCCACGGCCTTGGCGAACCAGCAAGGGGTCGCCGAACGCTTCGCGCAGCAGGGCCAGCTGGCGGCTCAGGGCCGGCTGGCTGACGCCGAGGCGCTCGGCAGCGTGGCTGAGGTTCTTCAGCTGCAGCAGGTGGTCGAGGGTGCGCAGGTGGGTGAGGCTGAGGGAGGCGAAGGTGGGGTTCATCGGGTTCGGCTCCGGACCGCTGCGAGGGCTTCGCCCTCGTTTCGCGATACAAGGCCGCGCCTACAGAAGCGGCCTTGCGACGCGATGGGCCGCAAAGCGGCCCCAATTGCACAGATCAGTCGGTCAGACCAACATAAACATTCTGCACATCATCGTTCTCGTCGATCGCTTCGAGGAACGCTTCAACCTCAGCCAGCGCTTCGGCGCTCAGGCTGGCCGCGCTCACCGGGTTTTTCGGGGTATAGCCGATTTTCGCCGAGGTCACGGTGAAGCCATGCTCGGGCAGGGCCTTCTGCACCGCGTCCAGGTCGGTAGTGTCGGTAATGAACAGGGTCGAGCCCTCTTCTTCACCTTCTTCGAAGTCCTGGGCACCGGCTTCGATCGCGGCCATTTCCGGGTCGGCATCGCCTTCGGGGGTGGCTTCGATCAGGCCGACATGGTTGAAGTCCCAGGTCACCGAACCGCTTGCGCCCAGCTGGCCCTTGCGGAACAGCACGCGGATCTGCGCAACGGTGCGGTTGACGTTGTCGGTGAGGCACTCGACGATCAGCGGCACCTGGTGCGGGGCAAACCCTTCGTAGCTGACGGCATGGTACTGCACGGCCTCGCCGTCCAGGCCAGCGCCTTTCTTGATGGCGCGTTCCAGGGTTTCACGGGTCATCGAGGCTTTCTTGGCCTGGACGATGGCCAGACGCAGGCGCGGGTTCATGTCCGGGTCGGCGCCAGATTTGGCCGCAATCTGAATTTCCTTGGCCAGCTTGCCCATGATCTTGCCCTTGGCATTGGCAGCTGTTTCTCTATGCTTGGCTTTCCACTGTGCGCCCATGTCGACTCTCTTTGTTTCAGCGGCCGGTTCAGGAAGCGACCGGCCAAAAGTGGGTGCAGTTTATACGCCCTCGCGCATGGGTTCGACAAGAAATCTCATCAGCCTCGATCCGCTTGCCTGCCGCCCTGGCAGCCGCCTGGCACTGAACTGCCCCTAGCGGGTAGCGATCACGAACAGCCTCGGGAACGGCAACAGCACCTTGCCATCGGTGGCCGGCGGATAGTCGCGCTGCATGGCCTGCAGGTACATCTGCAGGAAATCACCCTGCGCCCGCTCATCGAGCCTGGCCAGGTAAGGGCGCAAAGCCGAACCTTTGAACCACTCCACCACCGCCTCGGCGCCGCCCACCAGCGGGTGGTGATAGGTGGTGCGCCACACATCGACCCGCGCGCACAGCGGGCTGAGCAGGTCGTAGTAAAAGGCCGCCCCGTGCCGGGGTGGCAGTTGCAGGTCGGCGAACTTCTCGGCCCACGGGCCCTGGCTGGCAATCTCGCGCAATTGCCGGTGGGCCGGCTCATCGAGGTTGTCCGGGGTCTGCACCGCCAGGCTGGCGCCTTCGCTCAACTGGCGCACCAGGTGCGGGTACAGCTTGGCATGCTCGGGCACCCACTGCAGCGAGGCATTGGCAAGGATCAGGTCCTGCGGCTCCGGGGCCGACCAGCCGCTGATGTCGGCAACCACCGTGCGCACCCGGGGGATGCACAAGCGTTTGCGTTCCCGGGCCTTGGCAATCATGTCCGGGTCGCTGTCCAGCGCCATTACCTGGGCATCGGGGTAACGTTGCAGCAGTACCTCGGTGGAGTTGCCAGGGCCGCAACCCAGGTCGGTGGCGTGGCGTACCGGGCGTGACGGCACGGCGGCCAGCAGGTCGCGCACGGCGCGGGTACGTTCGTCTTCGAACAGCGAATACTGGGTGGCGGACCAGGCCATGTGCAGCTCCTCCAGGCGGGTGATAAGTGGAGCATACGCCATGTGGCGGCCGGCGCGTTCGTTGCGGCACACGCAATGAACTGTCTGGCTGGGTGCAGGGTCATCTGCTGTATGCGCAGCCACCTGAAAACCTATATCGCCATTGCCATCCTGGCCCTGATCGCGGCCGCCGCCCTGCTCGGCTCACCGTGGATGAACCAGGGCTTTCACATGCCCGCCGAAAAAACCCAGGCCCAACAACGCGAAACGGCCGGGTCCCCACGGGAGCCGGCCGTTTCCAAGCGCGAGTGACGCTTAGTGCTGCTTGCTGCCAGAGCGGATCTGGTGCACCACACCCATGGCCACCACGATGGCCGCCGCCACACCGGTGGAGATCACCAGGATCTGGTAGTCAGGCATGAAGGCCATGGTGACCAGTGCCGCCACGATGAAGGCGATGACCAGGTAGGTCAGCCAAGGGAACAACCACATCTTCAGGCGCACTTCCTTGCCCTCGGCGATCAGCTTGCGGCGCATGCGCAGCTGCGAGAAAGCGATCACCAGGTACACCAGCAGGGCAATCATGCCAGTGGTGTTCATCAGGGTTTCCAGCACGTCTTTGGGGCGCAGGGTCTCGCTGAAGTTGATCAGCGCGCAGACCACGGCCACCGCGCACGAACCCATGATCGCGTACACCGGTACACCGGTGCCGGCGCGGGTGATCTTGAAGAACGACGGTGCATCGCCCCGCTGGGCCAGCGAGAACAGCATGCGCGAAGCGGTGTAATGGCCAGAGATCAGGCAGCTGCTGACCGAGGTCAGTACCACGAAGTTCATCAGCAGTTCGGCGTACGGCACGCCCAGCAGCTCCAAGGTACGGCGGTAGGCGCCATAGCCGGAAACCCCCAGGTGCGGGTCGTTCCACGGTACCAGGCAGACGATCAGGAAGATCGAACCGACGTAGAACAGGCACACCCGCCACACCACCGAGTTGGTCGCCTTGACGATCTGAGCGGCCGGGTCTTTGGCTTCGGAAGCGGCAATGGTGACGATTTCTGCGCCGAGGAAGGCGAACATCACCCCCAGCAAGGCGCCAATGACCGTGGTAATGCCGTTGGGCATGAACCCTTCGGCGGTGAGGTGGCTGATGCCGCGCACTTCACCGAATTGCCAGACGTTGGTTACCGCAGCGGTACACACGATCAGGAAGCAGACGATCGCGATCACCTTGATCAGGGCGAACCAGAACTCGAACTCACCGTAGTGCTTGACGTTGAAGAAGTTGACGGTGATCAGCAACAGGGTCGTGGCCAGCACGAACACGTTGACGCTCACATCCGGGAAGAACCCATGGAGGATCTTGCCGGCTACGTAAGCTTCCCAGGCCATCAGAATGACCCAGTACCACCAGTACAGCCAGCCAATGGTGAAGCCGGCCCAGCGGCCGATGGCGCGGTCGGCGTAAGTGGAGAACGAGCCGGTATCAGGCGAGGAAGTCGCCATTTCACCGAGCATGCGCATGATCAGCACCACCAGGATGCCGCCTGCCAGATAGGCCAGGACAGCGGCTGGGCCGGCGCTGTGGATCACGCTGCCGGAACCGACGAACAAGGCGCCGCCAATAACCCCGGCGATCGACATCATCGTCAGGTGGCGCGACTTCAGCGAGGCACTGAGCTTGCTCTCGTGCCCGCTTTTCGCGGTGGTGGTAGTGGATGTTGCGTCCATCAGTTGTGTACCCCGTGCTTCTTTTTATCCAAGGAAAACCGTGAAACCCCGATGGCTGGCGGTTTCACCTGTACATCAGTGCTAATGCGGGCAGGATGGTGTGCGCGAACACACGCAGGCCTTCCATGGCGGCCTGCTGACGCGCCCCAGGGCTGGCGCCTGGCGCGAACTGAACATGCTATTGGTGGCGATATCTGACACCTAATGTAAAAATGTCCGACGCAGAGAGCCATGCACAGTGGCATCAAACTCGCACTGCACTGTACAGGTCGCCTATGCAGTACACCCTGCAATTGCCTGGCGATACGCACCCTGAAGGCCCCGAATGCTCGAACTACATCCAGACTCCTCGACCCCGTTGGTGAACCAGATCATCGACGCGCTGCGCGAGCTGATCGATAACCAGACCCTCAAGCCTGGCGCCAAGGTGCCCTCGATTCGCGCCTTTGCCGCGAGCTACTCGGTGAGTACCTTCACCGTGGTCGAGGCATACGATCGCCTGGTGGCCCAGGGCTTGCTGGTGAGCCGGGGCAATGCAGGTTTTTTCGTCAACCGCGCGGCAGCCGAGCTGCTGGATCAGCACAACGCCGAGGCCGACACCAGTCGACCAACGTTCAACTCCGAGTGGTACCTGCAACAGATCTTCGAGATCCGTCAGTTGCCCTACAAACCCGGATGTGGCTGGCTGCCCAACGACTGGATGTACGAAGAGGGCCTGCGCCGTGGCCTGCGCCAGGTGGCTGGCAGCCCGCTGGAACTGTCGGGGTATGGCGACCCCATGGGCCTGCCGGAGCTGCGTGCACTGACCGCGCAGAACCTGCAGCAGGAATTGTCGATAGTGGCCAACCCGGCACAGCTGATGCTGACCCACGGCGCCAGCCAGGCGCTGGACCTGGCCGCACGCACGCTGGTCCGGCCGGGGGACGTGGTACTGGTGGACGACCCGGGCTACCCGAACCTGATGAGCATCTTGCGTACCCAGGGCGCGACGCTGGTCGGCGTCCCGCGTACCCCGGCGGGCTACGACCTGAACCAGTTGGAGCAGTTGCTCGCCCATCACCGCCCGACGGCGTTCTTCACCCAGCCGCATTTGCACAGCCCGACCTGCTCGCGCACCCCGCTGCCGCAGCTGCACCGGCTGGGGGGGGCGGCCCGCCCGCCCGGCCGCCCNNGCAGCTGGCCAGCCAGCACGGCTTCCGCCTGGTCGAGAACAACCTGTACGCCGACATGGTCGCCGAGCCGCAGCCCTGCCTGGCCAGCCTCGACCACCTGCAGCAGGTGGTGTACGTAGGCAGCTACTCAAAGAGCATTTCGCCCAATGTGCGCGTCGGCTACATGCTGGCCAACCCCGAGCTGATGCAGAAGCTGCTGCAGCTGAAAATGCGTTCGGGCCTGACCACATCGCAGGTGATGGAGCGTGTGGTCTATGCCGCGGTCATCGACGGCCGCTGGCGCAAGCACCTCAAGCGTCTGCGCCAGCGCCTGGCGGAGGCGCATCAGGAAGTTGGCCGGCATCTGCATCGATTGGGCTTCGAATTGTTCATCGAATCCGACGAAGGCATGTACATCTGGACCCGCCATCCGGCGCTCCCGGACAGCGCGGCATTGCTGGACGACGCGCTGGAGAAAGGCATCATGCTCGGGCCTGGGCAGTTGTTCATGGTCGATGCCAAAGCCACCGGCTGGATGCGCTTTAACGTGGCGTTCAGCACCGACCCGGCGATGTGGGAGTTGCTGGAGAAAGTGTTGGTCAAGCATGTGCGTCGGGCTGGGCTTTAAGCCATACCGGTCGTGTGAACTTGAGATCGAGCGCCGCCCGC